>CANRJJ010000045.1 GCA_947630895.1 uncultured Wohlfahrtiimonas sp.
AACTATCTCTTTGGCAAACTCACTCATTGATTTTCCTTTGTATAATAATTAAGCAAATAACCGCGAAATTATATCACAAATCGGGATTTTTCGCCTGATTTTCACCAAGCCAAGCACATTGATTTATGTAGATTTTTTATTAAAACAATCGATCAAAGTATCTTATTTATTTTTTTCTCCAATATTTACGACCCAAAAACAAAACATCTATGCTTTTTCAAATACAATAAAGGCTTATCAAGACTTAAGGAGAATAAAATGAGAATAGCTTCATTGATGGCAATCACAGCCACTTTAATCTTAAGCGCATGTAACTCAATATCGCATCAAGAACAACAGGAGCTTTCAGCAGAAGCTCTGTATTACAAAGGCGTTCAATATTTATCAGGCAAAGTAGTTCACAAAAATGAAACCAAAGCATTGGAATACTTTAAAGCTGCCAGTGAAAAAGGTTATGCTCCTGCAGATAATGCATTGGCCGTAATCTATGATGAAGGCATCACTGCTAAACCTAATCGTGATCTTGCATTAAGGTATTATGAAAAAGCCGCTAACGCCAATGATGCATCTGCACAATATAATCTAGCTCTTTATTACTATGAGCATGATCCAAGCAATCCAAATTTTCATAAATATCTGTCACAAGCGATTGCCAATAAAGATAGCGATGCTTTAAATTTACGTGCAAAAATCGCTTTAAAAAATGGACAATATACATCTGCCTATCAAGATTTTTTAAAAGCCTCCTCTCAAAATAACTCGACTGCTTTATTTTATTTATACCTAATGACGATCGATGGCATAGGAACCTCTAAGAATAATTATCAAGCAATTAGCTTTCTTCAAAAATCAGCAAATTTTAATAATCCAAATGCCCTATTCACTTTGGGAGCTAGGTATTTATCAGGTGATTTGGTCAAAAAAAATCCTACAAAAGCATTTCAACTATTTGAAAAAGCAGATGCTCTTGGGCATATAAAAGCAACATCAAACCTAGCAATAATGCACGCTAAAGGCGAAGGAACAAAGCAAAATCCAAAGAAAGCATTCGAGCTCTTCAAAAAAGCCGCTCAAAAAGGAGACAAAACTGCAATTGAAGCCTTGAATACTCTTAATTCATAGATAAACACTGCATATATAATAATCAAAAACGAATATCTCTATCACCACACAATAAAATTGACTACATTTTCAATACAAAAAAATGGTCAATTTTATTATTGAAAAGATCAGAAGCAATATTTATCAAATACTTATTAACAAAAAGTGATACTTTACAGTAAATATTCAACTGAAATTAATTTTTTCTCATCATTAAAATAATGAAATTTTGAATTAAAAATTGACACGATCAATCTTTATGCTAATATGTCATTCGACATCTGGATTTATCTAGATGTTCTCCTCCATATCCTCCTTTGGTGGTTATTTTGCCGGAATTAAGTTTTCGGCTTTTTTTTGCCCAAAATTTATCAAATAGAAATCATTTGTATTTTCGTATTTAATCATTTAAATATTATTATCAAACAATAAGCGTCTGCATTTGATTAATATTATTATTATCAATAACTTAATTTAATTAAAAATGATTTTTTATAAAATTTTTATGTATAATGATTTTTGTCAAATATTACTTATTCATATAACAAGGAGAAGATCATGAAAGGAAGTCAAAAAGTTATCGATTACCTAAACGTATTATTAGCAGGTGAATTAGCTGCACGTGATCAATACTTTATTCACGCATCTATGTATGAAGAATGGGGATACAAAAAACTGTATGAGCGTATCCATCATGAAATGGAAGATGAAACAGTACATGCACAATTGATCATTTCTCGCTTACTACTTCTTGAAGCAACGCCTAATATGGTGCCTGATAAATTAGATATTGGTGCTGATGTTGTAGCAATGCTAGAAAGCGACCTTCGTTTAG
The DNA here is from genome assembly GCA_947630895.1 of uncultured Wohlfahrtiimonas sp. Taxonomy (GTDB): domain Bacteria; phylum Pseudomonadota; class Gammaproteobacteria; order Cardiobacteriales; family Wohlfahrtiimonadaceae; genus Wohlfahrtiimonas. The sequence continues at coordinate 1,937 of CANRJJ010000045.1, forward strand.
AGCTCAGTGTTCGTGAAGCATTGAAGAAAGGCATTAAATTATGCGAAGAAGAACAAGATTACGTAACACGCGACATGTTAGTGGTTCAATTGAAAGATACTGAAGAAGATCATGCTCACTGGTTAGAAAAACAATTACGTTTAATCAAAGTTATTTCTTTACCTAACTATCTTCAAGACCAATTGAACGGCTAGGAGAAATCATATGAAAGTTGATCGTGCTGTTATTCAACAGTTAAATAAAGTCTTAGGACAATACCTTATCTCTATCAATCAGTATTTTTTGCATGGTCGTATTTTAAAAAATTGGGGCTTTGAATCTTTAGGCAAAACAATTTACAAAAAGTCGATTGAAGATATGAAAGAGTCTGATGATTTAATCGAACGTATTCTTTTATTAGAAGGTTTACCTAACCTACAAGATTTAGGCAAAATCTTAATCGGTGAAGATGTACCAGAATTGCTAAGTAGTGATTTAACTTGTGAATACAATAAACGCACAACGTTAGTTGCTGCAATTCAATTATGCGAAGAGAAAGAAGATTATGTTTCTCGTGATTTACTTTCACACTTGTTAGAAGAAAGTGAAGAGCACATTGATTACCTAGAAACTCAACAAGAGCTTTTAGCAGAGTTAGGTCCTGAAAAATATCATCAATCAATCATGTAAACTTGATGCATAAAAAAATCGCCATTAGGCGATTTTTTTTATTTCTAAAGTATTAGCCTTCTGGCCAAATAAATCTTCCTTTAATTTCAGGATCATTCTCAATGAAATCTCTCAATTCTTGCGATTGAAATGATTCTTTAACATCATCAGCCCAAGGCGTATTCACATCTTCCCTTTTCACGGTGACTAATAATTCTAAATCAGGTAAAAAAGTTTCATGCGCTAAAGCATGCTCTGAACCAATGCCTGCTAATAAAGCAACGCCACCTGGCATAATGCCATAATCAATCTCTTCTAATAATCTTGGGATCAATGCAGAATCCACTTCTTTAAATTCCAAATTATATGGATTATCAGTGATATCTTTTTTCGTCAAAACTGCTAACTCAGTATCAGGATTAACGCTAATCCAACCTAATTTAGCCAATAATGCATAAGCACGAGCTGTATTCGATGGATCATTCGGGATTAATACAACATCTTTATCTTTCACATTATCTAAAGTTGTTTGCTTAACTGAATAAATAAATGCTGGAATTGATGGTGTATGCACCAATGAAACTAAATCATTGCCTGTTTCGCGATTATATACATTCAAATATGCTTGATGCTGAGCTGTGTGGAAATCAATCCCACCATCAACCAAAGCACCATTCGCATCTCTTAATGTACTAAAGTTTAATAATTCAACTGTATAACCTTCTTTTTCTAATTGAGGTTTAACAACTTTTTCAACCAATACATTATGCGCACTTGGTGGCATACCAACTTTCAATACTTTTTTTTCTGCAACTTCAGTTGAATCTTGCTGTCCGCATGCTGCAAGTATTGCACCTAGTGCTAGTGCCATGACTGGATATAAATATTTTCTCACAACTCTCTCCTAAGTTATTCATAATTTCTTATATTACATATATGCATTATATATTATATTTCTTTCTGTATATCAATACATTTTTGTTTTACAGTAATCTTTTTTACTGAGTATGTATTATGGTTGAACGATGCGGCTGGTGCAATCAAGAAAAAATCTACCAAGATTATCATGACAATGAATGGGGCGAGCCCATACACGACGATCAAGCTCTGTTTGAATTATTTATCTTAGAAACTCTACAAGCAGGATTATCATGGATTACTGTCTTAAAAAAACGAGAAGCTTATCGTAATGCTTTAGATCATTTTAATCCTGAAAAAATTGCACAATATGATGAAGAAAAATATCACGAACTAATGCTTGATCCTGACTTGATCAAAAACAAACTCAAAATGCGAGCGATTATTCATAATGCTCAATGCTATCTTGAGCTCAAAAACAATCATGGGAGCTTTTCTGATTGGCTATGGAAATATGTTGATCATCAACCAATCATTAACGGCTACATCAATTTATCGGATGTGCCAGTCACAACATTAATTTCAGATCAACTCAGCAAAGATTTAAAAAAGCTTGGTTTTAAATTTGTGGGCAGCGTTACAATCTATGCATTTATGCAAGCAATGGGCATGGTTAATGATCATGTGAGCAATTGTTTTAAATATAAAAAATTATAATCAACATAACAATATGCTTAAATTACGATACAATCGCCCCTATCACACTAATTAATCTATAGAAAGAGTGAACATTATGAAAAAATATATTCTCGCTTCTCTTCTTGTTGCATTGCCAATGGCATCAATCGTTACGGCACAAGAATCTTACAGTATAGGCCTCGGTCTTGGTTATCAGCAAAAACCATATGTGGGTGATAATTCAGATTGGGTTCCTGTCCCTCATTTTGAATACCAAAATGGTAATCTCTTTATCAAAGGTTTAAAAGCCGGTTTATATTTATTCAATACATCTAGCACTAAAGTTGATGCACACGTTCGCTATCAATCATTAAGCTTTAAACCTAGTGATTCCACAGGTGTTTTCAAAGAACTGAATCGCCGTAAATCCACTATTGAGCTAGGCTTAGGTTTCCAACATACTTTCCCAAATCAAGTATTCATCAGTACAGATATCGATGCTGATATTTTAGGTCGCAGCGATGGTGTTAATGTCGATGCTGGCGCTGGCTTCGTACACAATGTCAATGATCATTTTAAAGTAATTCCCAAAATTGGCGGCATCTGGTCTAGCAAAGATCACAATGATTATTACTATGGCATTTCTCGTTACGAATCTGATAGAACAGGCATTTCTGCATACAATCCTGACAGCAGCTTTACACCTTATATCGGTGTAGGCACAGTCATCAATGCAACTGACAATCTTCATGTTTTTGGTGGTGCACAAGTTAAGTTTTTACCAAGCGAGGTTAAAAATAGCCCGATGACGAATCGTTCTGTTCTCTCAAGTTTCGCTATTGGTGTTAATTACGATTTCTAACTATTTTTATTTATAATAGAGACTCAAATTTGCTGGGCACATTATTTGTGCCCTTTTTTATATTGTTATTTCTTTACTTTTAATATGGATTTTCAGATGGCACCAAATTCATCCAATGGATTTTATTATTTCACACAAGGTTGGCGCTTAATGCTAGAACCTGGTTTAAAGCGTTTTATCATCATTCCGATACTCATTAACTTTTTAATTATCGGCACAGCATTCTATTTTATCTACCAACAAGTCAACGGCATCATTGATTGGGCACTAAGCTATTTACCATCATGGTTACATTGGCTCAGTTATATTATGTGGCCCTTTATTCTTATTAGTACTTTGGTATTTTTTGGTTATTTTTTTACAACCTTAGCCAATATCATCGCCGCACCATTTAATGGACTCCTCTCTTCCAAGCTTGAAAGCATTCTCACCAATACAGAACCAGCGAACGATTCTTGGAGCACATTTGCCAAAGACTTTGCTCGCAGTTTTCAGCGAGAATTCCAAAACTTGGCTTATTACATTCCTCGATTAATCGGTATTCTATTGCTATTTTTTGTACCGATCATTGGTCAAATTGTTGCGCCAATTTTACTTTTTATCTTCAATGCTTGGATGATGTCCATCCAATACAATGATTATGCCTTTGATAACAATAGAATCAGCTTTACAACTATGCGAAATCGCCTGAAAAAAGATCGTTTAAACAATTTAGTTTTTGGTTCTTGTATCAATATTTTCACCATGCTTCCACTGATAAATTTATTCATAATGCCTGCTGCAGTTTGTGGTGGAACATTGCAATGGGTGCAAAAATATCGTTCTGATTTCATCAAATAAGCTTGGTTTTACCAAGCCTTTGTGGAACAATAGGGGCATTAATTTTATTCAAGGTTTACAACATGATTGACAATGACGGCTATCGCTCGAATGTTGGAATCATCTTGTGTAATAGGGACAAGAAACTTTTTTGGGGTCATAGAATAGGACATTTAGATTCGTGGCAATTTCCTCAAGGTGGCATCGATGATGGCGAAACACCTGAAGAGGCAATGTATCGAGAATTGAAGGAAGAAGTTGGACTATCTTCTGATGATGTAAAAATTTTAGGAAAAACTAAAAGCTGGTTAAGGTACCGTTTACCACAAAGATTGATTCGCAGAAACAACACGCCTCGTTGTATAGGGCAGAAACAAATTTGGTTTCTTTTAGAGTTAGTCTCTGAAGATAAAGCGATTGATTTAGCGTGTTTTGATACACCTGAATTTGATCATTGGAAATGGGTCGATTATTGGCAACCTATCGATGAAGTGATTTACTTCAAACGTAAAGTTTATAATCGTGCATTGGTAGAACTAGCGCCGATTCTGTTTAAAGGCAGTGTGATTCCAGAAAAACCATTGTATGAAAAGCATGGTGATTTTCGTCCTAAACCAAAAGTAAGACGCTCTCTCTATAGAATGAGAAGCAGAAGTTAATGACACAAAATACCCAATAGCCTATGTCACCCATAGGCTATTTTTTTATCGTTACTTTATCCAATAACTGTGATTTTTCATCAGCTATCCAAGTTAAATCAGCACACAATGCTTTATGAAAGGCTTTAGCTTCGGGTTTGAATTTTTTCCACTCTTGATCACCCAAATATTTTATATCTTTGTAATTACGACTAATATTGAAGGTAAAAACACTTTTAGAAACTATTTTTGCCAACTCTAATTTAAAGTCACTCGATGCACGATCAATAATCTTATGAAAATCTTTGGCTGAAAACTCGGTAATTTTTCCATCTGTATGAATGGCCTTACCTAAAGTTCGCTTTGCATCGCTATGTGTATTATTCAGCATTGTAATGAGTTGATTGTTCGAATCTAATTGCTCATTCACAACTGAAACAAATTGAGAATGCAACGAATCCATTAAATCAGTCGCTTCTTGCTCTCGTAATGGCAACTGTTTCAGAATGAAAGATACCAAGTCTTTCACCTGTTTTTGCTCTTCCTTAGATAAAGTAACTTTTTGCCCATTCACAGTTAAATCGCCCGTTTGATGCAAAATGAATCGCTTTTTGCCTTCATTAATTTCAACAAAATTAGCAAATGCCGTCATGTTAAAAGTCGGATCTTTTGCACAAACTGAGTCTGCGTTAGCAATTTGCATCGAAGCTAAACAAAGAGATAGTGTCAATATTTTAAGAAAGCGTATTTTTAACATAAATAATTTCCAATAAAAAAGCACAATATTCATAATGAAATATTGTGCCTTAACATACTACAAATGAGTTATTTTTTTACAACAGATAAAGATCGTTTGATAAATATCGTACAAATTAATACAAAGACAAACAATCCTGCCAATTGCGTAATCATACCTGTAGAGCTACCCAATACAGCTGTTAATTCATCCAACAACGATAATGGCGCTGCACTGTGTCCGCTAGAAATACTGACAACAATAATCACAGCCATCAACACTCCTACTAAACTTTCACCAACAATTAAGCCTGATGCAATCAATGTTGCTTTACGATCTACATGCTTATATGTCGCTTCATAGTTAATGCTCGGATCTTTATACATGCTATTTTTCACAGAGCGACGAATAAACCAAGCGATCAAACCACCTAAGAAAATAGGGGTTGTAATGGTTGGTGGTAAGTAGATCCCCATACCAATTGCCAATGCTGGCAATCTAAACACTGAACCTGATTTACCCAACAAGAAATCAACAATGATAAAGAAGATGCCTAAAACAATCCCAATGATGATCATCGTCCATTGTAAATTATGCGAGAAAATACCTGTCGCAATCGTACTCATTAATGTCGCTTGTGGCGCTGCTAATACTTGCGTTGGATCCATATCTGCTCTCGGTAATGCACCTGTAAAACCATATGCTTGATATAAAACATCCAAGATTGGCGCAATCACTAAAGCACCGATCACACATCCGATTAACAATGCAACTTGCTGTTTCCAAGGCGTTGCATGTACTAAATAACCTGTTTTTAAATCCTGTAAGTTATCATTAGAAATACACGCGATGGCTAACACTGCTGTAGTTGTGAACAATGCCAAAGCTGTTGCAAAGTGCTGTCCATTTTCTTCTAATAAAAAGCCGTTACTTTCGCCAATCACCAATAAAATTAATGAAATAACAATGATAGAAACAATACCAATCCCTGAAATTGGACTTGCAGAAGAGCCAACCAAACCTGCCATGTAACCACTTGCCGCAGCGATTAAAAAGCCCATGACAAAAGCAAATACAACCGCACAAGCAACCAAGCCCCAAGCAATGCCAGCATGTAAACCGCTATCTTGTACGAATGTGTAGAATGTTCCTACCAAGATCAATAATACTGCCACCATAATCGCAAAAATTACTTTCGGCGATAAATCACGCTCTGTACGATCAACACCTTTACCACTTTCATCTTGGAGCGCGCCCAATGACATTTTCACGCCTTCTACCACAGGTTTCAATAACGTGATCAATGTCCATAATGCTGCAATTGCCAACATTCCTGCACCAATGAAACGAACATCCTGAGCCCAAATTGTCATTGCTTCATCAGCAATACTTGTAAAGGTTCCATAATCGCCTGTGCTACTTAAAATTGGTACTACGATAAACCACGCAATGATTGAGCCAATGATAATAGCAATGCCAGAAACGATACCAACCAAATAACCCGCACTTAATAATGCGAGTGAAAAACCCATCGGCAACTGAAAAATCGCCTTACCTTGCGTAAACCATAACGATGCACTGCCTGATAAAACACGGAATCCACTTGTGAATAAAGTGACAATCGCTGCAACCACACCACCGAAGATAATATCTTTAAAGCCTTCTTTAGATGAATTATCATCTGTTGCACAACCTGCTTTTAAAATTTCAGCCGCCGCAACACCTTCTGGATATGGTAGATCACTTTTCACAACCATCGCATGGCGAAGTGGGATTGAGAATAATACCCCCAAGATTCCGCCCGCTGAACACACGACAAAAGTGAGCCAAAATGGGAAGTTTTGCCAATACCCGATCATCAACAAACCAGGAATGACAAATATTACTGCTGACAATGTACCCGCCGCTGATGCTTGTGTTTGCACCATATTATTTTCAAGAATCGTCGAGCCACTAAAAAAACGTAAAACCGCCATCGATATGACAGCAGCAGGAATCGCCGATGAGAAAGTTAATCCTACTTTAAGCCCTAAGTAAACATTCGATGCTGTAAATACAACTGTTATCAGCGCGCCTAAAATAATCCCCCGCACTGTTAATTCTTTTAAGTCCTTCATAAAATTCCACTTATCTTTGTACAAGATTCTAAATATACGCTCACCAATAAAAATGTAAACCAATTGGCTCAGCATTAATCACTTAAAGCTATAAATAATAATTATTTAATAAAAAATTAATGTTTAAGCTATTTCAAAACAATTATTTTGATAATCTGTCACTATTCATTACTTGTTATCATTATTATTCGAGGTCTTGTATGTCATATAAAGCAATTTTAATTGATAAAACCCCTGATTACACGGTCAGCTTAACCAGCTTATCTGAAGATCAATTACCTGAAGGCGATGTAAAAATAGATGTGATTGCATCGACCATGAACTACAAAGATGCCTTAGCCATTACTAACTCAAGCCCTGTTGTGCGCGAATTTCCATTAACGCCAGGCATTGACTTAGTGGGAAAAGTGACAGACAGCCAATCTAATCGCTTTAAGGTTGGTGATACAGTCATATTGAATGGCTTTGGTGTGGGTGAAGTTCATTCAGGTGGTTTTGCCGAAAAAGCCTCTTTAAAATCAGAATGGTTAATACAACTGCCTAAAAATATTTCTCCGATCGATGCCATGACCATTGGTACGGCAGGCTACACAGCCATGCTTTCGATCATAGCGCTCGAACAACATGGTTTAACACCTGAATCTGGCAATATTCTAGTCACAGGTGCAACAGGCGGAGTCGGTAGCTTTGCAGTATTTTTATTGGCAAAACTTGGCTATAACGTGATCGCATCCACAGGTAAAGCAAGTGACCATGATTACTTATATCAATTAGGTGCCAAAGAAGTCATTGATCGCCATGAATTATCTGAAAAAGGTAAGCCATTGCAAAAAATGCGTTGGATCGGTGCCATTGATTCTGTTGGTAGCAATACTTTAGTCAATGTCTTAGCCTCTACTCAATATGGTGGTTGTGTTGCTGCTTGTGGCTTAGCGCAAGGCTTTGACTTTGATGGTACTGTTATGCCATTCATCTTACGCAACGTAACATTGCGTGGAATCGATAGCGTAATGCGTCCATTGCCTGATCGTATTGATGCTTGGAATCGCTTAGCAGAATTGATTGATCCTGCAAAACTAGCAGATATCCGCACAGAAATAAAATTAGAAGATGTGATCGAAAATGCTGATCGCATCATCAAAGGTCTAATCAAAGGTCGATTGGTCGTTACAATATAAACAAAAAGCCCTCATAAATAGGGCTTTTTTTATGGGATATGAACTTGGAAAAATTTCACCAAGTGGTTATCTCTTCTTATCTGTCTTACGCTAGATGGTAAGTGCTGACTTGATGTAGGTAAAGGTGTTGTTAGCAATTTAGTTTTAGAATCATAAGTATAAGCTTCGCCTGTGATTGTATTCCGTGCTAACTCTCCCAATGAATCTAAGTATTCAGCGATATCCTTATCTTCTACACCATTTTTTTTAATTAAATATTTTAAATGAACTATCTGATGATAATTTTGCTGCTCATATAAGCGCAACCAATACATTTCAAATTCAACTTGTATCAAGATTGTTTGTATTATTGCCATATTTTTTGGCTGTATAGTTTGTTCCACCAATTCATTGAGTAATTCTCTCGTAAATATGATTGATGACTCTGTATTATTTTTTTCTACCAAAATTTTCAGTAATTTATAATAATCTTCAAAAAGCTCCCTTGATGGATATTTCGTATTCAAATAAGTCAGAGCTTCACGAGCGCTAAACTGTATTCTCTGAAAAAAATTACGATACCACTCAGTAATTGCTGACTGAGACGGCTTCAATGATTCATTTGAACTTAATCGATCTAACAATGAATATAAAATTACATCATTTTCATTAATGACCTCATGAAATACTACCTCTTTTAAAAGCTGTAACTGTTGCAAGTTCTCCCAATTTTCTTCATTGGCTTTTTGTTTAAAATCCTGCAATAACTCTAATAATTTAGGAGACAACTTAACTTCATGATCTCTTAAATACAATAAAGCAATGTACTCATCTTCTTCACTTAAACTGGTGTTTACCTTATCCGCAACATAATATTTTATGAATGGATAATCGATGGTTTTAAAATCTTGTAACATATTCAGAATAACTGAATCATTGACTTTCGTTCCGATAGATTTTGGATAAGGCGCTAAGATTTTTTCAAGCCTCACATCATTTAAATACTCATCTAAATAATTAGAACTTAATAAAGCATCCATCGTTTGATCTAAATATTGAGTCAAATTAATATTGACTACCAAATGCAAGGTAGAAGGATTCGATTTATCTTGATAATGCAAATCTATCCATCGCCGAGCCAGTAGCAATTTATCCAATCCATCATTGGTATCCCCTTCAATAATATTCAACAATGCATCAGCTAGATTGAGTTGAAAAATTTGAGTCATGCTAGTACTCGATCTCATAATGAATGAGATATTAAAATCATTATAATAAAGCAAATAAATATATTCAGATCTGGTCGCTAGCTCTCTAAATCTAGCGAGTAATTCCTGATTATTATCAATCGCTTTGAGAATATTATTCTTAAATTTTCGAGTGTTTTGTAAGCATGAATGCTCTAAATATTCTCTACAAAAAAAATAATCCAACGTGGCTCTATATCTCTTCTTTTGTGCAAAAACTGGCTTAAATCTTAATAAGGACTGATCTGATCTTAAATGATGACTTAAATAAACTAACCCTTTTTCAGGATGCAATAATAACTTAACCAACATATTTGGATTTTCAGGCAATTTATAAGCGGATTGTAATGGATCATATAAAAAATTAGTCGCAACTCGCCCTTCTTTCATTCTTTGATTAACAAAGATTTCATTTTGTTTAAAACTTTTTTCGTATATTGTTCGCCAATCAGAATCGGGAAATTGAATCCCTTTCCAGCCGATATATAAATTATTTTGAAAATACTCATCGGAAATGGGCTCGATTTCCATAAAGTCTTCCAATTGTTCTGGGATCTTTACTGCACTGAATACAAAATTCAGTAATCCCAATAGTAAAATTATTGACCGCCTTTTCATCAGTCGCCACCTTTATTGTTATAAATTAACTTTTATTATTATTTTATTTCACAAGCATACAAAAATAATTTTATAGCACAATCAATAACAATAGCTTTTGATTATTAATTATGGAATTTGTACTTCAAAATCTTTGATTAAACGATTATCAAATTTAGCATCTTTAATGTTTACAGGTAAATATTTGTTTTCTATGGGCAATGGAGTATATAACTTTTTAGACTTTATATCGTATTGATATGGCTTTTGGGTAATTGTGTTCACAGCTAAGTTTCCCATAGATTTCAAAAATTCAGGTATCTGATTTGGCTTGATATTATCTTTCATGATCAAATATTTTAAATAAACTAAGCGATGATAATTTTGTTGCTCATACAATCTTTCCCAATAAATTTTAAAATCAGTGTAAGAAATCAAGGCTCTTACCAAAGGAATATAATCTGGAGATACTTCTTTTTTCAACAATGATTCTAAAACCTCTGTTGTAAATTCTATATTTTCATTATTTTTTATTTCTAATGCCTGTAAAAAATGAAAATATTCATTATAAAAATCAATTGTTGGGTATTTAGTATTTAAATATGCCAAAGCTTCATTCGGTGTCATACCTAGATCATAAAAAAATTGTACAAATTCTTGCTCGGACATATAACTAGCTAATTCAGCATCTACTTCTTGTGAGACCGCCAATAATTGATTACTATCTTTTATTTCTATACCGTATTCATCAATTACTTTCTTTTTTGCATTCAAAGTTTGTAAACGTAGCAATAACATCATCGGTAAGGCTACTAATTTATATTGAAAATATGACAAAACTATATACTCTTCTTCATCATTTAACTGTCTATGCTGTGGCGCATTAATATAAACACGCACATAAGGATACGCGATACTTTTAAATCTTTGTTTCAACATAGCAAGTATTGATACATTTAATTTTTGGCCAATTGTATCTGAATAAGGCTTTAGAATTAACTCAACTCTTTCATCTTTCAAATAATTACTCAATAAGCCAGAGCTTAACAAGGCATCCATTGTTTGATCTAAATACTGTGTATACGAAATATAAGCTATGGTGTGTGATGTTAAGGGTATAGACTCTGCTCTATAATTTAAATCTATCCATCTTCTAGCTAATAATAGTTTTTCTAAGCCATCATCAATCTTATTGTTTAAAATATCTAAGGAAGCATCCGCCAAATTTAATTGATATAAACTAGTCGTTCCAGGACTTCTTTTCATTCTACGCGTAATATTTAAATCATTATAAACAACAAGAAGATTCATCTCAGATATCCCCATTAACTCTCGATAGCGAGATAATATTTTATGATTACCTTTAGCCACCAATCGAATATATTGTTCATTTTTTTTTGTATTTTCTAAACAATCTACTTTTAGATATTCTTGACAAGGAAAAAAGTCTTTAGTCTCAGTATATTTTTTCTTTCCAAAAATAGGCTGTGCAAAAGTTAATAAACTTTCACCCTCTTTTAAATAATCATTTAAAGTTATTAATTCATCATCTAGATGAATAACATAGTCTAGCGTCTCGATATTATTAGGCAACTGAAACACCCTAAATACTTTGTCAGCATAAACATTATGAGCAACTCTACCTTCTTTCAATTTTTCATTTAAAATATGATCATTATAATTAAAAATAGTTTTACCTATCGTCAGCCAATCATCACCAGCATGATTAATGCCTAACCAACCAACATAAGCATTTTTGTTAAAATGCTCTTCTGGCTCTGGCCGTAAAACCATAAACTGATCAAGTTCAGGTGAAATTTTTACAGAACCATATGAGAAGTGCACATTCAATATTAAGAGTAAAAAAGCGAATTTTTTCATAAATCCTCTGCTATTTTTCTATATTTATTCAATCTACAGTTGCCAATGTATTACCAAACGATTAACGATTGTCGTTATGGGATAGTTACTTGGAAACTGTGTATGCTTTTGTTATCAAAATATGCTTCTTTAATATTGGCGGGTAAATACCTACTTTCTTTTGGTAAAGGTGTTGATAATACTTTAGTTAAAACATTGTATTGATAAGGTTCTTTAGTAATAGTATTCACCGCTAAATCGCCCATTGAATGTAAAAAATCAGGGACTTTTGATGATATAATCCTATCCTTCATAATCAAATATTTTAAATATACCAATTGATGATAATTTTGTTGTTCATATAGTCTCATCCAATATTGATCAAATTCTACAAATGGCACTAATGATGTAATTGTTGTTGTCTTTATATCTGACAAAAGTTCATTCAACACTTCTTCTGTCAGTTGTTTATTTTCCTTACTTTTTTCAGTTAATTTTTGCAAAAAATTATAGTAATCATTAAAAAACTCATTGGATGAATACTTCGTATTCAAATATGCCAACGCATCCATTGGTGTCATATTGATTTGATTAAAAAAGTTCACATACCACAGCCCTAATTCCAGCCTCGGCAGATTAGTATTATCATCGACCGTTAATGTATCAATAATCGATTTCTCTTCTACTAATTTTGCCTCTTGAGCTGATCTATCGGTTATTTTCGTATGTAATGTTAATAAATGATCTACTCTATCCCAATCTCTGACCAGTTTCTTTAAAGTCAAAGAGGCCAAGACATTTAATAAAGCAGGAGGTAACATAATTGATCTTTCTTGTAGATATAATAAAACCAGATACTCATCCTCTTCACTCAATAAATTAGTATTAAATTTTTCTGTATAAACTTTAATGTATGGATAAGAAATGCTTTTAAAAGACTGCTTCATTATCGCAATGATAGATTCATTGAGCTTATATCCCAAGTTTTCTGGATAGGGTCGAAGGATCCATTCGATACGAGGATCATCCAAATAATTATTCAAAAACCCTGAACTTAATAAGACATCCATAGTTTGATCCAAATACTGTGTATATGTGATGCCCAAAACAAAATGTAATGTGGCTGATAAGGATTTCTCAGCATGGATCAAGTCAATAAATTTTCTTGCTAAAACTATTTTTTCTAGACCTTGATCAGTTTTATTATTCAATAAATCCATAATGCCATCAGCAATCAGTAATTGATACAATCGTGTAGTACTTGGACTTGTTCGTATAGTCATTGAAGCATTCAAATCGTTATAAACCAACTGATAATTATAATCTGAGCTTTTAATTAACATCTGAAGTCTAGCCAAATTTTGTGCATTTTCTCTAATCACTTTTTCAATATATGCTTTATCCTTTTTCATCACATCCAAGCAATCTAATTTCAAATAATCTTTACATGCAAAAAAATCTCGAGTGTTTGAATATTGTTTTTCTCCAGTAAAATCCTGCTTAAAAGTTAAAAAATATTCATCTTCTTTCAAAAAATCATTTAAATACAATAAATCATTATTCTTATCTTTATACGTTTTTAATTTTGGCAAAGTATCCGGGTTATTCGGCAAATGCAGAGATATTTGTAATGGATCAAAAACAAAACTCGTTGCGACATTACCTTCGCGCATTCTTTGATTCAAAACCTCATCATTATGTTGATAAATTTTATGGTTAATCGTCATCCAATCATCACCAGGATAATTAATACCAACCCAGCCTATATATGAATTATTTTCAAATAGCTCCTTTGGAATTGGTGTTAATTCCATAAATTTATCCAATTCAGGTGTAATTTCTACTTCCGCAGCTGCATAAGTAATATGCCAAAGTAATATGGTAATCCCCCCTAAAAATAATAGGATTCAAAAGTAGAATTTTCGCTTAATATTAATTTAAATAAGTTAGGAGAT
>CANRJJ010000046.1 GCA_947630895.1 uncultured Wohlfahrtiimonas sp.
CAGCGTTTATTGGTTAAAATAGGCAATGCCTAAAAAAAGCCCCGATCTTTCGATCAGGGCTTTTTTGAATCTGGAGCTAATTGATACAATGAATTCTTGAAACAGAAATGATTGAATAGAAGTATTCACCGCCTACTTTATTTTTAGTTATAATTTTTCAAAATATTGCTCAAATAGAATAGGGTTAATTCAATTGAACGTCTTTAAAAAAAATGTTTTTGGATATATTAAAAAACTGGCTCCACAAAAACAAAAAAAACGAGCGATTGGACAGGAGTTGAGAAAAATCTTTGTTCAATCTCCAGGCAAGTTTATCTGGGATAGTATGGCTTTAGCCACACAGGCCAAATCTTTCGAATCTAATCACCTCTTAGGAAATTCAAAGTTAAATCAATTAGGTTTACATCGTTTTCGGGTTCAACTTGCTGCAAACATGGCCGCACGGCGTAGAGCAAAGCTGTCAAAATTGATTCACCCCACAGATGTCGAGAGTTTTCGAAACAATGGCTTTATTTTGAGAGAAAATTTTTTAGCGGCAGATGAGTTTGAACAATTAAAAAAAGAATTATTTACGACCCCGCTTGAAACGCGTGAAACTTTACAGGGTGATACAGTTACTCGTCGTATGGCATTAGATGCGAAAAGCTTAAATATATTGCCTATAACTCAAAAATTCTTGCATTCCGATGAATGGAAAAACCTGCTGAATTATGTTGCCAGTTTTAAAGTGCAGCCCATCTGTTATCTGCAAGTGATATTTTCACATGTCAGAAAGGCCAAAGCAGATCCTCAAACGAATTTACATAGTGATACTTTTCACTCCAGTGCAAAAGCCTGGCTATTTTTAGAAGATGTTGCTGATGATGAAGGCCCTTTTGTCTATGTACCAGGCTCTCATCATTTGAATCCTGAACGCTTAAATTGGGAACAGCAGAAGTCTGAGACGATGACGGCAAAAACTGATGCAATGACTCGTAGGGGCTCTTTCCGAGTGTCAGAAGAAGAAGTACTCCAATTGGGCTATGCCAAAGCAAAATCTTTCTCTGTCAAAGCTAATACTTTAGTCATTGCAGATACTTATGGTTTTCATGCCAGAGGGAAAAGTCTCAGACCCTCGATGAGAATCGAACTATGGGCTTATGCACGTCGAAATCCATTTGTGCCCTGGTTAGGGGGCGATCCTCTTTCCTTGCCCTTTTTAAGATCAAATTTAGTGCCCTTATATTGGTCAGGTTTGGACTTTCTGGAAAAAAAATATCAACGAAATAATCCCTGGAAGAAAGTGGGTAAAAAATGCGCAACCGATCCTGCGGTTTTGACCAGTAAATAAAAAATTCTTGAGTCAGTTTGCTGAATATATCTTTAATGAAATGCAAAACTCTGTATATCATAAAGGTATTCATTTCAGCATCTGTAGATTATGCCGGATACAACTTAAGTTGCCTCAGACAGATTTACAGGAGTTTAGCTTTCTTCTCTTTATTGATCGCTGTATGATATCGAAAATTTTATACAATAAATTTATAAGTCATCGCAATGGAACCACAACATCAGATGCCATTAAGAAAACTCCCACGACTGAAAGCGCGTGGTGGTTTACAAGTGATGTATGCATCGATACGTGCATTATTGCTTCGGGAATTACAAACCCGCTTTGGTCAATACCGTTTAGGATATTTATGGGTCTTTCTAGAGCCTTTATTGACCATTGGAATCATGGTAATCCTGTTTGGTACAGTCATGCAAAGAACTTTACCGGGTATAGATTATGCTGTTTTTTTAATTAATGGCATTATTCCATTCTTTATGTTTAGAACAGGCGTGACACTGGGGATTAGCGCTACCGAATCTAACCGAGGTTTGTTTAGCTATCGCCCGGTAAAGCCGATTGATGCCTTGCTTGCACGAAATATTCTTGAATTTTTGCTTAAATTTACCGCTTATATTGCTTTTACTGCCGCATTTTTATGGTTTGGTTATAGCATCAGTTTTGAACAGATTCCCCAGCTTTTAGGCTACTGGATATTGTTATTTATATTTATGCTGGCGTGCAGCCTGATTTTTATCGTGATTGGCGATTTTTCCAAAGAAGTGGGTAAATTTCTTTCGGTTTTCTTTTTAATCCTTTATTTCCTGTCTGGTATTTTATATTCCATCCATATCATTCCAGTACAATACCGCGAATATCTATTATATAACCCATTGATTCATATCTTTGAGTTAATGCGCCATGCTGTCGTACCGACCTATAATTTAGTACCGGGGATCAGTTTAAGTTACTTTGTAATATGGATGATTCTTTCTTTATTTATAGGCTTGCTCCTGTATACACGCTTTGAACGCCGTATGGTGAAATCAAAATGATTGAATTAAAAAACTTAACCAAATCGTATGCCACACCGAAAGGTCGGCATTATGTATTTAAAGATCTCAATGCGATTTTACCTGCAAATAAAAGTGTGGCCCTTTTGGGGAAAAACGGGGCTGGTAAAAGTACCTTACTGCGTGTCATTGGCGGAATTGACTATGCCGATTCTGGTAAAGTAATTACCAACCAGACCATCTCCTGGCCGGTGGCATTATCAGGGGGCTTCCAGGGAAGTTTAACGGCTCGGCAAAATGTACGTTTTGTGGCCAGACTTTATGTCAATAGTCATGAAGAAGTTGAACATGTGGTAAATTTTGTTGAAGAGTTTGCTGAAATTGGTAAATACTTTGATATGCCGATGAAAAGTTACTCGAGTGGTATGCGTAGCCGGATTGGTTTTGGTTTAAGCATGGCCTTTAATTTTGATTATTATTTGCTGGATGAAGCCGGGGCGGTAGGGGATGCTTCTTTTCGGAAAAAAAGTCAGGCTTTACTCGACGAACTCAAAGAAAACTCAAATATCATTATGGTTTCCCATGATTTAAAAGATTTGACCCGCAATTGTGATGTCGCTTTCCTGGTGCGAGATGGCAAAGCAGAATATTTCGATAATGTGCAAGATGCAGTAGAGGTATATAAAGCGTATGCAAGCTAAAATCAATAAGCGGCTTTGGATTGCCTATACCTGCTGTGTTCTCATTCCGGTATTGGTTATTGTATTTTATCTTTTTGCCTTTGCTAAAGATCGTTATGAGTCTTCTTCTACATTGCTGGTAAAGCAGGTGGCTGATACTCCAGTGGCTGATACTGCAGGATTAGGAGCTTTGTTGGGAGTGCCCAATACCAGTCGTGAAGACTCTCAGATTCTCAAAGAGTATATTGGCTCTCGCGATATGATTGAGCAGTTAGATCAAACCTTGAATTTGCGTCAGGAGTTTTCATCGGTTCGTGATCCGATTTTTGCATTGTCGGAAGATGCTTCAGTAGAAGACCTGGTCGAATATTTCAATAAAATGATTAAAGTCGAACTGGATGAGCAAACCATGATGCTACATGTGCATGCCCAAGGTTTCTCTCCAGAATTTTCACTGAAACTGAATCAGGAAGTATTGAAGCAAAGTGATCAGTTTATTAATGAAATTTCCCAGACCATTGCGCAAGAACAACAGGTATTTGCACAGCAACAGTATACAGAAGCAACTGCACAGTTAGATGAGGCACGTCAGGCCGTGCTCCAGTATCAAAATGAAAATGAAATTTTTGATCCTGAATTACAAGCGAAAGCTGTCGCTACACTGATTGCAGGTTTACAGAGTAGTCTGGCGCAACTGAAAACCGAAGAGCGGACTTTACTGAGTTACTTAACCGCTGAAGCACCTCAAGTGGTGGCTTTACGCAGTCAAATTGCAGCCCTACAACAGCAAATTAATACTGAAAGTTCAAAACTGACTTCACCGAATAACTTAAAACTGAATAAGAATGTGGCTGACTTTGAAGCACTCAAAGCACAAGTTGAATTCGCTGCCGATCTTTATAAAATTTCCTTGGTCTCTTTGGAGAAAGCTCGTTTAGAAGCTTCGCGTAAACTGAAGAAGTTGGTGGTGATTGCGACACCACGCTTGGCCCAAGATGCTTTATATCCACGTAAAGTGTATATCAGTCTGACCTCATTTATTTTATTGAATATTATTTTTGGTATTGGATTACTCATTCATTCAATTATCCGTGAGCACAGAGAATAAATTATGAAAAAAATTGCTTTATCAGTTTTATCATGGGCCTGTGCAACGGCAAGCTATGCATTTGAGCCAAGTTTATTACCAACAGAAGTGTCTCAGGCTTTCAATGGCGGAAACTTGAATACGGCAAGTGTGGATAATGCTACGCAGTTAAATAGTCAATCAGTAGTAGAGCTTTCTCCAAGTAGCTCTATGAAATATCCAACTCAAAACAAGATGTTTGGTTCGCAGCTTTTTAAAGGGGCTTTTGCCTCAACAGCGGGTTCAACCTTTAATAGTAGTTATCAAATAAATCCGGGCGATAATATTAATTTACGCCTCTGGGGTGCCTATCAGTTTAACGGCACTCAAAGCGTCGATCCACAAGGCAATATTTTTATTCCGAATGTCGGACCGGTCAAAGTCGCAGGTGTTCGGAATGGCAGTCTACAGTCGGTGGTTGAAGCACAAGTACGCCGTATTTATGTCTCTAATGTTGGGGTATATGCAGCCCTTGAGCAAGCTCAGCCTGTCAAAGTCATGGTGACTGGTTTTGTCAATCAACCTGGTAATTATGGTGGTGTCGCCAATGATAGTGTCATTGCTTACTTGGATCGTGCCGGTGGGGTAGATCCGGAGCGTGGCAGCTATATTGATATTAAAGTCATGCGCAATGGCCAAACAATTCAGCAGGTCGACTTATATGAATTCCTGTTACAAGGTCAAATTCGCCCTTTCTCTTTTCGAGATGGGGATGTGATTGTGGTAGGACAGCGCACCCATACCTTTAATGTCTCTGGTGAAGTCTATAACCAGAATGATTTCGAGTTTAACTCGCCCGCAGTCACGCTGGCACAAGCATTGGCATTTGCCAAGCTTAAGCCAGGGGCAACCAATGTCAGTATTCAGCGTCGACAAGGTGCAGAGTATAGAAGTGAATATTACTCGCTGAATCAAGCGCGTAATGTAATGGTAGAAGATGGCGATATTGTCACCGTTACGGCTGACCGCTATGCGGGTACCATTCAGGTGCGTGTTGATGGAGCGCACAATGGGGCACATGCTGTAGTCCTGCCTTATGGTGCCAAACTGAGTGATGTATTGACACAACTGCAACCGAATGCTTTAGCGGAAGTGGAATCTTTGCAATTGTTCCGTCCTTCTGTGGCCAAGCGGCAAAAAGAGATGCTGAATATTGCCTTGGATAAACTGGAAGAAACTACATTTAATGCACGTTCAAGCACGCAGGAAGAAGCAGCTTTACGTTTACGTGATGCAGAACTGGTTAAACAGTTTATTACCAAAGCGCGTCAAGTAGAGCCTAAAGGGCAGGTGGTGCTGAATCCAGATACTTTTCAAGATGTGATATTGGAACAAGGTGATATTCTATATATTCCTGAAAAAACATCCGTGGTCATGGTACATGGTGAAGTGGCGTTTCCAAATGGCATTGAATACAAAAATGGTTTAAGTGCTAAAAATTATATTGAGCAGGTCGGTGGTTTTAGCCAGAAATCGAATAAATCTAAAGTGATTGTGATTCGACAAAATGGTAAAGCCGAACTGGTACGTAAAGGTGAAAAAATTAAGCAAGGTGATGAAATTTTAGTCTTGCCTAAAGCGCAGACTAAGGGGATTGAGTTAACGCGTGGTATTACTCAAGTGCTGTATCAAATTGCGGTAGCAGCTAAGGTCGCTTTAGATCTTTAAGTTTTGAAATTAGAGTAGATATTCTCGATGAATAAAGAGTTAATTACTATCTTTAAAGATATTGAATTTAAATATATTTTCAAAAAAAGAAAATATGATAATAACTCAATGATTGTGGTGTTTTCAGGATTTGGTGGAACTGGGAATTTTACTTACGATTTTAAAAATGTACTAAATGAAATACATTCACATGTTCTTTGGATTAAGGACGACTTCTTCGGAGATGCTGCTTACTATCACAGCGTTAATGGGAAGGCAATACATCCTGTTATCAATGACTTCATTTTAGATATTGCGCAAAAAAATAATGTTCAAAAAGAAAATATTATTTTAAGTGGCTTCTCTAAAGGGGGAAGTGCAGCATTGTTTTATGGTTTAAAATACGATTACGATAAAATAGTGACGACAGTGCCCCAAATAGAAATAGGAACTGGTTGCAAAAAAAGGCATCAAGATACTTTAGTTCATATGCTTGGAACTCATTATACTGACGAGCAATTTGAAGACTTAAATAATTCAATCAAGCAACTTGCCATGACAAGTGCACCTCATAAAAATATCTATTTTTTGACTAGTAAAGCAGATGAATATTACGAAGAACAAATTGGGCCGTTCTTAGACCTCTTTTATCGATTTTCAAACTTTAATTTATTCTATTCAGAATCGATTTTAGTGCGTACACATAATCAAGTGACCTCACATCACATACAACTCATTTTATCTTGGTTTTATTCCTTAATTTCTGGTTTAGCACCTGTCTATGGTATCAAACGTATAAAAGGCGATGGATTGATTGCTGCTGATGTAGATTTGAAAAATTACGCTATTGATTTGAGAGGTTTAAAATTTAATCAGGAAAAGATTTATCCTGAAGGTGTCGCATTAGTTCGTAATTATAATTGTGAAACGTGGAAAGATGTAGGTTATTCAATCATTTTTGAGAATGATCACATACAGTATGAGTTGCCAATGGCAAAATCTCATAAGCCTGCACTGACACGAGAGTTTTATAATGGCTATTTTACTATTTATGATAAATGCTGGTATACCACTTTGAAAAATAATGGAATAGATATTTCTCATCTCCAAAAAGGTAAATATGTTCTAAAGATAAAAATACATTTAAAAAATATCAATGAATATGTTGTTGATCATATAACAGCAAAAAAAGTAATAAATGTCGAAAATGAGCGCTATCATTGTTATCTGAATAGTAATGGTTATTGCGAATTATTGGTTAAGTAGATGATTAATATGAATAAAAAATTAATCAAACTGTTTAAAAATCCAGGATTGTTTTTTCGTGATTATTTTATGAAGAAATATCCTGTGATCAATTCGGAGCAGAAATTTAATCAATATGATGAAGCTGCTGTCTATGTTGTACAGCAACATCTTTATGATATAGAGCAAAATATTGATGTTAAAGCGTTTGATGTAGATGTTGTGTATACATGGGTTAACGATAAGGATTCAGATTGGGTCAAGAAAAAAGAACAATATGCTGACTGTGATGTTGCATGTGCTGGGTCAGCAGATCAAGCTCGATTTGAGAACCATAATGAGCTTTACTACTCAGTTTTAAGCGTGAAAAATTTTTTACCTTGGGTGAGAAATATCTATATTGTGACAGATAATCAAAGACCAGATTGGTTAAGTGATGATGAAAATATATTCATTGTCGATCATCATGATATTATTGATGCTCAATACTTGCCTACTTTTAATTCACATGTTATAGAAGCAAATCTACATAAGATACCGGGCCTTGCGGAAAAATTTATTTATTTTAATGATGATGTCATAGTAGCAAAGCCTTTAGAAAAAGAACATTTTTTTAGAAAAAATGGTATTGCGTCAATTTTTGCTTCTAAGAAAAATTTACAAGATATGGTACAAAGAGGAGTAACGACAGCGACACTCATAGCATCGGAAAATAGCAATAAAATTCTAATAGAAAATCATGGTATACGTATTGATAATCCTTTGGTTCATACTTATGTACCTCTAAATAAGTCTAGTTTTAAAAAATGTTGGGAAGATAACCTTCCACGCATTCAATCATTTTTGTCCAATAAATATAGATCAGAAAATGATTTAAATATGGCAACTTTCTTAGTTCCATGGAGTATGTATATACAAGGTGAATCTGTCATTACTAGCGAAATTTGTTATTATTTTAATATCCGATCACCTCATGCAAACATGCAATATAAAAAGTTGTTAGAGCTAAGGGTGAAAAAGCAAAGCCCTCATTCGATTTGTGTCAATGATTTTAAGTCTGGTAACCAAGAAACAGATTATCAGATTCATCTTGAGAATTTTTTGATTAAATATTTTAGTTAATTTTACGGTGTTCACATGTTATTTGATTTAAGTAAAAATCCTGCCTTAAGTAAGCTAGATAGAAAGTTTAAAAAATTACAAAGAGATCCTGATTTATTTATTAAAGATATGATTTCTAATAAAAAAGAGCAGATTCAAGAAACAATTAATAAAATTAGTCCTATAAAAAGCGTTACTAAAAATAAATTTACAATTGTAAGTGCTGTTTATAATGTTGGTAAGTATTTAGATGATTATTTTGAAAGTATAGTTAATCAATCCGTAGATTTTAAAAAATCAATTTTTATTATTTGTGTGGATGATGGTTCTACAGATAATTCGGCAGAAATAATTAAGAAGTGGCAGAGAAAATATCCTAATAATATCAGCTATATTTATAAGGAGAATGGTGGTCAATCATCTGCACGTAACCTAGGTTTGGAATATGTGAAAACAGATTGGGTGCTATTTACAGACCCTGATGATTTTTTCCATCCGAATTATATTAAAAACATTGATCTTGCATTGCAAAAGAACAATAAAATTAAAATGTTAGTGACTAACATGGTGTTTTATTTTGAAGATCAAAATATTAAGAAAGATACTCATCCTCTACGATATCGTTTTCATGGAAAAACCACAAACTTTGATATTAAAAAATTAGAAAAAAATATGAATTTATCGGCGGCTACGTCAGTATTTCATATGCTTGAAATTAAAAAAAATAAATTAAAATTTAATCCTGAAGTTAAACCTGTTTTTGAAGATGGAAGATTTATTGCTGATTATATGTTAGCAGTCGATGGTCACGTCACTTTTCTAAAAAACTCTATTTACTATTATAGAAAGCGTTCAGATAATACTTCTACTTTAGATAAGTCTTGGTCTCATCTAGGTAGATTTGATAATGTTCTAAAATATGGACATTTAGATATGCTCATGTCATATCAGAAAAAATTAGGCTTTGTGCCACCACATATACAAAGAACTGCTTTATATGATATGGCTTGGTATGTGAACTATCTGATTAATAATGATAGTAAAGTTGATTTTTTATCACAAGATCAGAAAGATGAATTTGTAAGATTAGTAAAACTTATTTTTAGTTATATTGATGATAAAATTATCCTTGATTTTGAGTTAGCAAAAATTTGGTTTATGCATAAAGTGGCAATGCTTGGCTTCTTTAAAAATACTGAGCCACAAAATTATATTGCTTATATTGAAAATGTAGATCGAGAAAATAACCAAGTTTTGATTAGTTATTATATATATCAAAACCAAGATGTGAGCTATAGAGTCAATAATCAGGATGTTTTACCTTGTCATTTTAAAACAGTTAAAAATACGTTTGTAGGTCAAGATTTTGTTTATGAAAAGAGAGCTTGGATTCCATATGAAAGCTTGACTGATAAAATAGAAGTGTTTATTAATAATAAAAAAATAAAGATTTCATTATTTGGTAAGCAACATACCAATGGGCTTTTGGTCAGCCATATTTTAGAAAAATTTTCTCCATCTTTAAAATATGATACTGATGGTTCATGGATCTTAATGGATCGAAATACACAAGCTGATGATAATGCTGAACATTTATATCGCTATATTTTAGAAAATAACCTTAAACAGGATTGCTACTTTGCATTAAACCGAGATTCGTCTGATTGGGCTAGATTAGAGCAGGAAGGCTTTAAACTTCTAGACTTTGGTTCTGATGAATTTGAAAGTAAATTAAAGCATTGTTCTAAAATCATCAGTAGCCATTTAGACCGTTATGTAAATAATTATTTTGGTGATGAATATGAATACAGTAAAAAATTTGTATTCTTACAACATGGTATTACCAAAGATGATATGTCGTCATGGTTCAATGGTAAGAAGAATTTACAATGCTTGATTACAGCGACGCAGCCTGAATATCAGTCGATGATCAGCAATAATACTCGTTATAAATTAACAGAAAAAGAAGTCACATTGACGGGCTTTCCTCGCCATGACAAGCTTTTAAAACAAAATTTGGATGAAAAAACCATCTTAATTATGCCGACTTGGCGAAATACCATTGTTGGTAAGACCATTGGTGATGGTAATGAAAGAGCTTTAAATGATGCCTTCATGGAAACATTATTTGCTCAGTCTTGGTATAAGTTGATTCACAGTCCACAGTTAAAACATCTTGTAGATCAATATGGTTATAAGGTTATTTTTGCACCGCATGCTAATATTGTGCCTTACTTAGATCAATTTGCTATTCCTTCTTATATGTCAATTTGGTCGATTCATGATCAAGAAGGCAGCATACAAAACCTTTTCCAAAAAGCAAAAATTATGCTGACAGATTACTCATCTGTGGCATTTGAAATGGCGTATCTAGATAAGGCAATCATTTACTATCAATTTGATAAAGAAACAATTTATCAAGGTGGTCATATCTATCAAAAAGGCTATTTTGAATATGAGCGTGATGGTTTTGGGCCAGTTGTCGAAGAAGTTGAAGAAGTTGAACAAGCGCTAGAACAAATTTTACAAAATGATGGTCAACCATTAAGTGAATATTTGTCCCGTATGCAGGATACGTTCAAATTTAAAGACGGACGTTGCTGTGAGCGCGTATATAACGCGATTTTGGCATTAGATCATGAAGATAATCATGAAAATCTTGAGCTTGCGCATACATTCCTCAACCAAGCGTATGAGTTTAAAAATTATGCATTGGTTCGAGAGCGTGCCGAAAACATTCTATTACATCCAGATTTAAACGAAACTGATAAACAAGTAGTTTATGCGAAATTAGCGGAAAGTTATTTAAAGTTAAATGATATAGAATCTTTAGGTAATCTTTTAGAATACTATAATAGTGATTATTATGCTTCAAAATGGTTAGCAACATTACCACATCGAGAAAAAGTATTAGATCTCATTGGGGGTGAAATTACTAAAGATCATTACTTACTCTTAAGAATAAGTATTTTATTTAATTTAAATATTCTTGATGCTGATAAGCTTAATAGCTTACTACAGCAACGAGATAATTTATCTGAATTAGAGACAGTATTGCTTGAGTGTTATTTAAGTTATATTAGTAGTGATTGGTCATCTTTAGATGAAAGATTGAGCTTTATACAGAGTTTTATAGGCGATATCGATAATGTTTGGGAAAAATATATACGAAATGATTTAGTATTAATGAGACTTTTCGTTTCTAAATTTTTGAAAAAAACTGATTTCACAAGTACATTGGATGTGATTTCATAATATTTTAATTCATTTATGAATTACCTAATCGTAAAGCACTTATATATGTTATGAGTGCTTTACTTAATTTTGAATTAAACTGTGTTTTAATATGCCTTTTCCTTCTTTACTAATACAACAACATATAGATACTTTTAATTTAAAATCTGAATTTGAGTCTAATGGTTCATTTTTTACTTATGGCTGGGGTCGTAAAAAAAGCTTCTTTAAAGCCCAAGCCCTTGCCGAAAAAAAAGGTTTAAAAGCTTTGTGTCTAGAAGATGGTTTTATTCGTTCTCTCGGTTTAGGTAAAGATGGTTATGCACCTCTTTCCCTCGTGGTCGATAAAACCGGAATTTATTTCGATGCACTACAGCCTTCAGATTTAGAAAACCTCATTTTAAAAGATGAGAGTCTTAAAGATAATCTTCGTGCCCAACATGCCATCGACCAAATTTTAAAATATGGAATTACTAAATATAATCAAAAATTTCAAACAATAGATTTAGACAAGTTTGATCAAAAAAGCACACATATCTTAGTGATAGATCAAACCTTTGGTGATCAATCAATCAAATATGCAGGGGCTACTCCTGACACATTTAAAAGCATGTTAAGACAAGCCTGTATTGACCATCCAGAAGCGACGATTTGGGTCAAAACCCATCCAGACGTATTGGCAGGTAAAGCACAATCACATTTTCAACCACAAGACTTTGCATCTTCAAATATTCGGATCTTAACAGAAGCTTATAATCCAATTGAATTATTGGGCTATATGAGCGAAGTCTATGTGGTCAGTTCACAATTGGGCTTTGAAGCCTTGCTGTGTGGCAAGAATGTTCATTGTTTCGGCGTGCCGTGGTATGCAGGTTGGGGGCTGACAGATGATCAATATGCACCTTTGGAAATTTTAAATGGAAGACGTGGTGTCAAACGTTCCCTCAACCATTTATTTGCATCTGCTTATTTTCATTATGCACGCTATGTCAATCCAGTTACCCGTGAGCGCTGTGAATGTGAAGATATTATAGATCTGATTATTCCGAATATTGAATTTCAAAAACATCTAGGTCAATCCTATATTGCGTATGGTTTTAGTCCCTGGAAAAAGAAATTTATTGCGGACTTTTTAAGCTTTCCAAAGCTTAGTTTAAAATTTCAACGCTATCTAAAGCCTAAAAAAAATCAGCCGACTCTTGCTTGGGGCAAAAAAGCGCAACGACTGAAAGATCAGAATTATCTAAATGTGATTACTGTAGAGGATGGATTTATCCGATCTGTTGGATTGGGCGCCACTTTAATTCGACCATGTTCGCTCGTTTTTGATGATGTCGGTATCTATTATGACGCGACAAAACCATCAGGAATTGAGAATCTTCTCAATCAAGTTAATCTTACCGAACAGCAGCTTCAAAGAGCACGTGATTTACAGCAAAAGCTGATCGATCTGAATATTTCAAAATACAATGTAGGTGAGTCAAGGCCATTAAAACGTCCTCAGCATTCGCGGGTTTTATTGGTCGTGGGGCAGGTTGAAGATGATATGTCGATTCAGCTAGGTGGAATCGGGATTAAAACTAATCTGGATTTACTCAAACAGGTGCGGGGAGATCATCCGGACAGTTATATTATCTATAAACCCCATCCAGATGTACAAACGGGTCTGCGGGTCGGAAAAATTTCCGACCAAGACATGTTGACCTATGCTAACCGAGTTGAATTAAACACCTCTATTTTAGAATGTTTTGAAATTTGTGATGAGGTACATACCATAACCTCACTCAGTGGCTTTGAGGCCTTGATTCGAGGCTTAAAAGTTTATTGTTATGGTTTACCATTTTATGCAGGTTGGGGATTAACACAGGACTTGTACTCATCACAAAGACGCAACAATAAAAATGTGACATTGGAAACTTTGTTATATGTAACTCTTGTAGAATATCCAACATATAATTTACCACATACTCAGGCGTCGGGTATTCCCCTGGTTCGCCCCGAGGATGTGATCGCTTATATTAAAAGTCAATTGGATCAACCGCTAGATCATGATCATCAGTATAAGCGTGTATTATTACAGTTATATAAAAAGTTTAAAAAATAGGCCAGTTTTTTATGTCAGTCCATGTGAATCGTTTATTGCTCTCTGAACGGGTTCTGTTGTTACAGGGGCCGATGGGAGGCTTTTTTAACCGTTTTTCTGCTTGGCTAAAAGATCATGATATTCAGTGTTTTAAAGTAAACTTGAATGGTGGAGATCAGTTTTTCTCACGTTCTTTTGAACATAATTTTGATTTTACCGGTCCTTATGCCGATTTTTCGGCGTGGATCGAAGACTTGCTCTTATCTCAAGAGATTGATGCAGTGGTATGTTTTGGAGACTGTCGTAAGTATCATCAAGTTGCAAAAAAAGTCGCATTAAAACATCGAATTAATTTTTTTGCTTTTGAGGAAGGCTATATTCGACCAAACTATATTACTTTTGAGCAAGATGGAGTTAATTTCTTTTCCAACTTTTTGTCGCATTTAAAATTAAAAACAAAAAAACAAAAAAACATTCAAGCCCAAGAAGTCTCTCAGGTCAATAATAGTTATCGCTCGATGCTGATCAGTGTCATGGTCTATTATCTATTTATGCTGCTTTTCTCCTGGAAATATCCACATTATAAGCATCATCGACAGATGAGCATTTGGGCAGAAATTTATTATTGGATCTGGTCGGGTCTACGGCGTATCAAAAATTCTTGTGTGGAGGAAGCGCGTTTTAATGCATTGATGAATGCTTATAAAAAGCGTTATTTCGTTTTTGCTTTACAGGTACATAATGACTTTCAAATTCGAACCCATTCCGATTTAAAATGTATGAAAAAGTACATTCACATGGTGATTCAGGATTTTGCGCAGCATGCCGATCCATACCACCATTTGGTGCTCAAGCATCATCCGATGGATCGCGGTTATCGTAATTATGCCTCTTACATTCGTAAGCTGGCGAAGTCCTACGATGTTGAAGGGCGTATTCATTATTTTTGTGATATTCATTTACCTACGCTATTGAAAAATAGTCTGGGTTTTGTGGCGGTAAATAGTACTACCGGAATTCAGGCCTTATATCATCATATTCCGGTCAAGGTATTGGGTTATGCGCTTTATAATTTGCCTAAATTGACGAATCAACGTCCTTTGGCTAAATTCTGGAGAAATCCAGGTAAAGTCGATCAGGTGTACTTTAACTACTTCCGCGAAGAACTGATTAATTATTCCCAACTGAATGGAGCTTTTTATGGCGCTTCACCTTGGATGAATAATTATGATATGTCACATATCGAGGTTAACGTTGAAATGCAACAAGCCAATAATCCTGTTTCTATCTGATAGAGATGAGATCATTACTGGTTTATATAAGTAATTATTTATAAAATTTAGGGATCTTTTCTAGGAAAGGTCCTTTAGTACTTTTGTTTAATCCTTACTAAAAAATAGTGGTAATAAGAGATTCAACACAATAAAAAAGCCCCCATCTTTCGATGAGGGCTTTTTGAATCTGGAGCGGGAAAGGAGACTCGAACTCCCGACCCC
>CANRJJ010000047.1 GCA_947630895.1 uncultured Wohlfahrtiimonas sp.
GTTGAAAAGAAGGCCTTAGAATCTGTTGATGCTAAAGTTAAAAAAGCAGTCAGCCAAGGTGCAAAAGTTGAAGTGGGCGGAAATATTTTTGGCAACAAAGGATATTTCTTTGAACCAACAGTATTGAGTAATGTGACACAATCAATGGATATTATGCATGAAGAAACATTTGGACCAGTTTTACCAGTTGCAACTTTTAAAGATCTAGATGAAGTAATTGATATGGCCAATGATTGCGAGTTTGGCTTAACGAGCTCACTTTATGGACATAATATTAATGATTTATTGTATATCACTCGTCGATTAGAATTTGGTGAAACATATATCAATCGAGAAAATTTTGAAGCGATGCAAGGCTTTCATGCTGGATGGAAAAAGTCTGGCATTGGCGGGGCCGATGGCAAACATGGCTTGGAAGAGTTCTTACAAACTCAAGTTGTGTATTTAGAAACAGATAAATAATTAAATATTGATTAATATTTTATGAGAGCTGAATTTTTATTCAGCTTTTTTATTGATGAAGTGACAAGATTTGAGTAAATATTCTTTACCTAAGCCAATTGCTTTGGCCGTCGTAAGTATTCCATGAATTGTATGAGGAATGTGATGAAACTCTACAAAATTGCCATTTAAAATAAGTCTATTGGCATATTCTACACCTTCATCACATAAAGGATCTAAGCCGGCCGTCATGATAAAAGTTTTAAGCTCAGGATGAATATTTTGATTATAAAGTGGCGAAAGCTGAGGGTTGCGTAAATCAGTTTCATTGCCTAAATAATTTTCTATAAACCAATGCATGGTTTTAGCAGATAGAGGGTAATTATCATCTATGGTTTGATAAGATTTGCTATCAGTAATCATGGTCATAACCGGATAAAATAGCACTTCTGTTGTAATTTTAAAATTTGATTGCTGATTGAATTGATGAGCGATGACTGTAGCTAAGTTACCGCCTGCGCTGTCACCAAATATAATAAGATTTTGTGGATCAATGAATAGTTCGTTTGCATTTTCTACGACGTAGTTAAGAGCATCCAATGAATCATTGAGTGGATAAGGGAATGGATATTCAGGGGCTAAGCGATAATCAACGGCTATGACGGGTATATGTGTATGATGTGCAATAAATCTACAGATGGAATCATGAGAATCTAAATCTCCAACCACCCAGCCACCACCATGAATAAATAAAATGGCAGAAGTTAAATTAGTATTAGTTTCTTTTCTAGGATCATAAATGCGTAATTGAATTTGTGCCTTGTCTCGAGTAGTTATAGTTTGATCATAAACTGAAGCGATGGATAAAGAGTCTAAACGGGCGCTCACATTGATTTTATAAAGATCTCGGTTTTCTTGAGCAGAGAAGTGTTCAAAGGTTTTACCACCGTTGGCGTGGAAATTGTGTAGTAAGTTTTCAGTCTCTTTATCAATCTGAGTCATTATTCATCCTTTTAGTATATGTATAGTATGTATTAATAGGTAAATTGTAATAGAAAGAAGGGTATTTTGTAAAGAGTGAACATAAAAATAAAGCCTGCGAAAGCAGGCTTTAGATATAACTAATAAGAAAGAAAAGCTATTTAGATAAATAATCTGAATAAGGCGTAACAGCCATCATATCTTTCTGAATAGGCTTAGTACTTTCAATTACAATACCTAAGCTCATGCGATCAAATACTTTATATACCATAACAATACCTGCGGCTTGCCCAGGAATACGAAGGCGATTTTTAGGATTCATCGGATCATTTTTAAAGATGTCAGGTTGTTGAGCCAAGAGTAGATCACCCGGAGAGAGCGCAGCATCTAAACCTTTGTCTAATACGACATTACCACCAACAGCAACGCTTTTTAACATTCCTGGCGTGTTAACGATTTGCGCTTCAGTTTTTTGAGGGGCTGATTTTGGTTCAAAATATAAATTACCAATCGTGCTCATTGGAGGTTGTTCGATTAACAATTGAGCAGGTGCTAGGCCACGATCAACAACGCTTTTAATATACACAGTAGAGATACCATCTTTGCTATTTTCTACAACCACTTCACCTGTTTTTGTCAATTCAGTGCCGATTTCAACATCTTTTTTCTTATTGCCTTTTTTGATGTTGTCTAGCTTAACACCTTGATGTGTAACTCCACGGCTATACACATCATATGTTTTACCAGGTGTTAAATCACCTTTCACAAATGCTTTTAAATTTGTATAACCACTTAATCGATTATCTTCAAAATTCACAATGTAAGGTAAATTCTTAAGCTCGTTAGAGCTTACAATTTCCATATCAACAAATTTACCACGTAAATAATCATAAGAAATGACAGGTAAACCTAATTCAACAGGTACTTCACGCAGTTGTGGTGATAATTTAACGGTGCGTATACCGCCTTGTTTAGTATTAGATCCTGCTTTAAAGTTACGTTTATAAACGATTTT
Organism: uncultured Wohlfahrtiimonas sp.; assembly: GCA_947630895.1. GTDB lineage: Bacteria > Pseudomonadota > Gammaproteobacteria > Cardiobacteriales > Wohlfahrtiimonadaceae > Wohlfahrtiimonas. The sequence goes on from CANRJJ010000047.1 coordinate 2,438, forward strand.
ACCGTTTACAATAGAGAGTTCATCACCAGGGTAAATGCTATTTGGATTTTTTATTTGTGGGTTATTTCTCCAAAGTTGGCGCCATTCCCATGGATTGTCTGTATATTGTTTAGCGATACTCCATAAAGAGTCACCAGGTTGAACTACATAATGTTGAGGAGCGTCTGGTTTTAGTGTCGCGGCCATTGATAATGATGCACATAACAAACTTGTTGCAATGATTAGGCGCTTTATATTCATATAATTATCCTTATTAATATTAATGCAAACAAAAATTTGATAAGATTATCGGAATTTTTGAAGCGTTTAGCAAGATACAATACTAAATTAGATGGCAAACGCAAGAAATATGTGATTTTTTTGTATTCATAGATAGGTAATTCTTTTTAATGTCTAAACTTGATGTAATTTATGTACCACATGAAACACTTCGTAAGACTGCGAGTGTTGTAACGACCTTTGATCAGGACTTATATAATTTTGCCAATGGCATGCTCGAAACGATGTACGAGTATAAAGGTGTCGGATTGGCAGCTAACCAAGTCAATGACTTAAGAAGAGTCTTTGTGACAGATTGCAGTGAAGATAAAAGCGATCCTATGATTTATGTCAATCCTGAAATCATTTGGGAATCTGAAGAATTGGCAGATGCAGAAGAAGGGTGCTTATCTTTACCAAGTATTTATAGCGGGCCGATTGAACGAGCATTTGCTGTAAAGATTAGAGCGCAAGACGTTAAAGGTGAATACTTTGAGCGTGAAGCAGAAGAGCTTTTAGCACGTTGTATGCAGCATGAATTGGATCATTTAAATGGCATTTTATTTATAGATTATCTTTCTCGTTTAAAACGTGATCGTGCGTTGAAAAAGCTAGAAAAATATTTGAAAGATATGGAGGCTGAACGCTAATGACAACGCCCGAAAATACTAGAGTAATTTTTGCAGGTACACCACAGTTTTCAACACACGCTTTATCTGCTTTATTAGCTGCTGGCTATAACGTTGTGGCTGTATATACTCAGCCTGATAGACCTAAAGGTCGTGGTAATAAATTAGCGAAAAGCCCTGTTAAGGAATTGGCAGAATCACATAATATTCCTGTTTACCAGCCGATCTCTTTACGAAAAGAAGAAGCGCAAGCTGAATTAAAAGCGCTAGATGCAGATGTTATGGTTGTTGTTGCTTATGGTTTGATTTTGCCAGAAGCTGTTTTAAATGCGCCGAAAAAAGGCTGTATTAATATTCATGCATCATTATTGCCAAGATGGCGTGGTGCTGCGCCTGTGCAAAGAGCGATTGAAGCAGGTGATGCTGAGTCTGGTATTGCGATTATGCAAATGGATGTAGGGCTCGATACAGGTGATGTGTGGAGCGAAGGAAGAGTAACGATTACAGATACAATGAATTCTGTTGAACTTTTTTCTGCTTTGGAAGAAATTGGTTCAAAGTTGCTAATTGAAACATTACCGACAATTTTGGAAGGGAAGTCTCAACCAACGCCTCAAGTTGAAGAAGGCATTACATATGCAGAAAAATTAACCAAAGAAGAAGCCAAAATTAATTGGGATGAATCTGCTGAGTTAATTAATCGAAAAATTCGAGCGTTTAACCCAGTGCCTTCAGCACATACCACATGGAATGATCAATTGTTTAAAGTTTGGGAAGCTCGCATAACAGATGAGTTGAGTACCCAAAAGCCAGGCACATTGGAAGTTAAAAATGGTTTATTGTTTGTGAATACAGGCACAAATTTATTGGAAATCATAAAGATGCAAGTTGCAGGTAAAAAAGCGATGCTTGCGGTAGATTTTTTAAAGGGAACACAGCTTCATTTAGAGGAATTAAAGTAAATGTCGAATGAAACCACTCTAAATGGTGTGAAAATTAGTTACAAACCTAAGTCTGACAAGCCAGCTAGGACAGAAAAAAAACCTTCTGCGAATGATGCAAAAAAGCGTACGTATTACGATAAAGGACAATCCAAGCCTGCGCGTCCGTACGCGAATAAAAATAAAAAACAGCAATCTTTTATACAGGATAAATCTAAAAAGACACCTGTAAATAATTTTGCAAAATTAGCGAATAATCCACGTTTTTGTGCCGTTGATATTTTGATTAAAGTTGAAAAAGGTCAATCTCTGACAGAGCTTTTAATCACTGAAATGAGTACATTGAGTGATAGTGATAAACGCTTTGTACAACATTTGGTTTATGGTGCATTGCGTCAATTTGAAATCTTGGAATTTCAATTAACTCATTATTTGCAAAAACCAATTAAGCCATCTGAACGACAAGTGTATATCGCGCTATTATTGGCAATTTATGAATTAACTACCATGAATACAGCTGAATATGCAGCGGTAAATAATTGGGTAGATTTGATTCGATTGATGGAAAAAGATTGGGCGATTGGCTTAACCAACGGTATTTTGCGTAAAGTCTTGCGTGAAGGATTGCAGCCTTTACCTAAAAATACGGCTAAAGTATCATTACCAAAATGGTTGTCTGAATCATTGATTAAATATTGGGGTGTTGAAAATGCATGCGCAATCGCAGAACACTTTTTAACGCATCCTCAAATGACCATTCGTGTTAATCCATTGCAATCAGATAGAGATCAATATTCAGAGTTATTGACTCAAAATGGTGTAGAGCATGAAAAACACGCATTTGTTGATTCTGCGATTGTTCTAAAAGAAGCGGTGAGTGTTTCTAATTTGCCTGATTTTTTTGAAGGCATGAGCTCAGTGCAAGATGCAAGTGCACAATTAGCAGCAGCGCTATTAGCGCCTAAAAATGATGAAGTGATCATAGATGCTTGTGCAGCTCCTGGCGGTAAAACGATTGCAATGTTAGAGCGCAATCCTGAAGTCAATACTATCTATGCGGTGGATAGTGTTGAAAAGAGATTGGTGCGTGTACAAGAAAATATTGATCGTGTATTTCCAAAAGAGTTGGCTGAAAAAATTAAATTAACAGCGCAACCTTATGAAGAGTTCACAATAGAAAGTGAAGTGGATGCAATTTTGTTAGATGTTCCATGCTCTGCAACTGGCATTATTCATCGCCATCCTGACATCAAACGTTTACGCTTAGCAGATGATATTAAAGTTTTGATCGAAACACAGTATGATTTATTAGAACATGCTTGGGCTGAATTGAAAGAAGGCGGTCGCTTGTTATACGCAACATGCTCTATTTTAAAAGATGAAAATGAGTACCAAATGGAGTATTTCTTTGAAAATACGCCAAATGCAAAAGAGATTGAGTTGGATCTACCATTTGCACAACGAGAAAATTATGGCTATCAAATTTTGCCTATTTACTCTGAGTTGGCGGAAAAAATGGATGGATTTTATTATTGCTTGATTGAAAAGGCTTATGACTAAGAAGCTTGTTTTATGGTTGATCGTGCAAAGCTCATTATTATCAATGAGCTTTGCCAATAATTTTTCTATTTCTTCTGTTTTTGTGAAGCAAGGCACAAAGGAGAATAGTTATAAAATTGCAGTTGAAGCCACCATTAAAATGAGCCCAGGTCAGATAGAAACGCTAGAAAATGGAATACCGCTAACATTTAGCTATACTTTAGTGGTAGAAGAAAAGATCGGTATTCTTTGGTTTTCTGGTAATAATGCACCAAAAGATTATGATTATACAATTGCATATAACGCATTGACCCAACAGTATGTGGTCAATACACATCACAATCAAAAATATGAAAATTTTCCGACGTTAAGTTTAGCTTTGTCTTATATTTCAGAGCCTAAAAATCTGAATCTGCAAGTGATTGATAGAAAGGATAATCGACCATATCGAGCAGGTGTTCGCTTAAAGCTAGATATTAATGCATTGCCAACACCTTTGAGAGTACCTGCGTATTTATCAAGTGATTGGAACTTAGATACGGGTTGGAAATACTGGGAGTTAACACCGTGGTAAGAAGAGCTAAAAAAGAGAGTATTTTACCATTATTGATTTTATCAGTTTTGTTGATCGTCATCCTTTCAATGATGAGTCAATCATTGGAGTCGGTTTCTCAATATTCTAATAACTTTATTTGGTTGTTAGGTGCTGGCGGAATCTGTTTTGTTCTATTGATTTTCTTTGTTGGGCACTACTTGGTTCGCTTGGTTCGGTCATATCGGAAAGGTTACATTGGTTCGCGTTTAAATATCCGAATGATGCTCTTTTTTTCTGGCATATCACTATTACCGTTAATGATTCTGCTTTTCTTTTCCATTACGATGGTTTTTAAAGGCATTGATAGTTGGTTTGACACTTCATTGGATAAAGGTTTTGATGATGCTTTGTCTTTATCGCGTTCTTCATTAGATATTCGTCGCTTAGATGCATTGAATTTAACGCAAAATACTGCAGAGAGATTACAAGAGTTATCATTCAGTGATCTTGGAATGTACATTGAAGGCATCCGTGAAAGTATTAATGCATTGGAAATATCGGTTTACGACGGTCGTGGCAATGTTGTTGCTTTTGCTTCCAATGATTTTAAAACTGTCATTCCTGAAAGGCCTAATGACGTAATATTTTTGAGTGTTGCTCAGGGCATGGAATATGTTGTTTTAGAACAGACTTCAGAAACTCAGCTCAGAGTTCGAGTGGTGACAAAAATTTCTGAAAATTCCCCATTCATCATTCAAGCATTTTATGAAATTCCCGATCGTTACACTGAATTAGCTAATTCAACACGTGATTCTGTGCAATATTACAAACAGTTTAAATCCTTGAGGGCCCCTTTTAAGGCCAACCTTTTAGTTATTTTAACGTTGGTTGCACTGCTTTCTGTATTATTGGCTTTGGGTGGTTCTTTCTTTGCCTCTCGTCGTATTGTTAATCCTATTAGAGAGTTATCCATTGCAACCAAAGCGGTTGCAGAAGGTGACTTAGAGCGTAAAATTCGCGTCAAATCGAAAGATGAAATTGGCTTTTTAACATCATCATTTAATGAAATGATTCAAAAGTTGAGAAAAGCCCATGAAGTTGCACAGAAATCTCAAGGATTATTGGAATCGGAACGTGCACATTTAGAATCACTTTTAGAGAAATTGTCATCAGGGGTTTTGGTGGTGGATGAAAAGGGCAAAGTCAGTGTATTTAATAATGCTTCTTTGGCTATTTTAGGTGTTGCTGAAAATGATATGGAAAATCTCTCATTATCATCATTGAGCCAAGCGCCAGAAGCACTGCAAAGCTTTATGATCCCATTATTTGAATTTTTAAAATCCACAGATGAAAAAGAGTGGAGAACCGAGTTGAGCCGTTACCATAACGGTTCACAGCAAATATTATCTGTGCGTGGTTCTGAAGAAAATGACCGTATTGGCTTAAAAGGCGGAAAAATCATTGTGTTCGATGATATCACTCAGCTAATCAGTGGTGAGCGTGAATCCGCTTGGGGCGAAGTGGCACGTCGATTGGCCCATGAAATTAAGAATCCATTAACGCCAATTCAATTATCCGCTGAACGATTAAAGCTACGTTTTTCAGATAAGTTGATAGAGAAAGATAAAGAAGTGATTGATAAATCCACTGAAACGATTATTTCGCAAGTGAAAGCATTGAAAACAATGGTGGATGATTTTAGTCAGTATGCAAAAAGCTCTCAGCAACAATTGGTAGAGCTAGACTTGAATAAGCTTGTGAAGGAAGTGATGTATCTCTATCAAGATTATCCTTCTAATGCTGATATTCATATGAATTTAGCGCCTGAACAAATGTATATTTTAGGTGATAGCTTAAGATTAAGACAATTGCTGCATAATTTGGTTAAAAATGCGATTGAAGCTTGCGTAGATCAGCCAGGTAATGTTTACTTAGAAACCCGTGAAATGGATGGGATGGTAATATTATCCGTCAAAGATGATGGCATCGGTTTTGATCAAGACCAAATGGGCAAAATTTTTGAGCCATATGTAACAACCAAATCTAAAGGCACAGGTTTAGGTTTGGCGATTGTGAAGAAAATTATAGAAGAGCATCATGGCAAAATTGCCATATACTCTGAAGGGAAAATGCAAGGGGCTGAAGTTGTCATTCAGTTTCCGAAAATAGTTAAATAGAAGAAAGGATTTAGGATGTCTGAGCAAAAAGTGAATCAACAATGGGGTGGTCGTTTTTCAGAAAGTACAGATGCATTTGTGCAAGCATTTACTGCATCAGTTCAGTTTGATCAACGCATGTATAAAGAAGATATTGCAGGCTCAAAAGCTCATGCGGAAATGTTATATACCCAAAATATCTTATCTAAAGAAGATTTTGATGCGATCATTCAGGGCTTGAATGAAGTACAAGCAGACATCGAATCGGGTAACTTTGATTGGTCAATTGCTTTAGAAGATGTTCACATGAACATTGAGTCAGCATTGACGAATAAAATTGGTATTGCTGGTAAGCGATTGCACACAGGTCGTTCAAGAAATGACCAAGTGGCAACAGACATCCGTTTATGGCTTCGCAATACACTAGATTTAATTGATGTAGAATTAAAGCGCTTGCAGTTAGGCATCATTGATTTGGCTGAACGTGAATATTCTACAATTATGCCGGGCTTCACTCATCTGCAAGTTGCGCAGCCAATTACTTTTGGTCATCATTTAATGGCTTGGTTTGAGATGATTAAGCGTGATCGTTCACGTTTTCAAGATTGTCGCGAGCGCATGAATTATTCTCCTTTAGGGGCAGCAGCTTTAGCGGGAACAACTTATCCAATTAATCGTCATTTATCTGCTGAATTGTTAGGTTTTAATGCACCGACAGAAAACTCATTGGATTCAGTGTCTGATCGTGACTTTGCAATAGAATTTTCAAGTGCTGCAAGTATTTTGATGATGCATTTATCGCGTTTTTCGGAAGAGTTAGTTTTATGGTCAACGCCTGCATTTGATTTCATTGATTTGCCTGATCGTTTCTGTACGGGTTCTTCAATTATGCCGCAGAAGAAAAATCCTGATGTACCTGAGTTAGTGCGCGGTAAATCTGGTCGTGTATTTGGTCATTTGATGGGCTTATTGGTATTAATGAAAAGCCAGCCTTTGGCATACAACAAAGATAACCAAGAAGATAAAGAGCCAATTTTTGATGTGGCTGATACAGTTTTGGGTTCAGTGCGTGCGTTTGCAGATATGGTGCCTGCAATCATTGCGAAAAAAGAAAATATGTATTTGCGTACAAAATTAGGCTTTTCTACAGCGACAGATTTGGCGGATTACTTAGTGCGTAAAGGCATTGCCTTTAGAGATGCGCATGAAATTGTTGGTAAAGCTGTTAAATTGGGCGTAGATACATCACGTGATTTATCCGAAATGAGTTTAGATGAGCTTCAAGCATTCTCTTTATTGATTGAAGCTGATGTATTTGAAGCATTGACTTTGGAAGGTTCTGTAAATGCTCGTGATCACTTTGGTGGCACAGCACCAAATCAAGTAAAAGCAGCAATTGAACGCGCAAAAGCAATTATTTAATTAATATACAATTGTTGTATTAATTTAAAAGCCGATTCACATTTATGAATCGGCTTTTTGTATTTTATAAAGATAACTTATGGATTATTTAGCTTTATAGTCACAAGCAGGCTGTCCTGTTCTATGATTTGTCGCACCGTATTGAACTAAAATTTTAGCTGTATCTGTATGACCGTTTCTACATGCAAATGTTAATGCATCTTGATCATAAGCAGGGTGGTTTTTATCTTGAATGGTCGTCACTGGTTTTGTGTCTGCACCTTGTTGTAATAAATACTCAACAATTTCATTACGGCCATTGCTTGATGCTACGATTAATAAGGTTTCACCTTCTTTGTCAGAAGATTGATTGTTAATGTCTACTTTATCTTTAAGTTTTTCATGTAATTTTTTGAATACATTAATGTTTTTACCTAAAGTTGCTGATTTTAGAGAGTTTGGTGCATCAGCTCTATCTGTTGCAAACAAGTCAGCACCTTGATCTACTAAGAAATCGACAATGTCTTCATAACCAATAAATGCAGCCCAACCTAATGCTGTTTGGCCAAATGAAGCTTCATCTTTTGCTTCTAAGTTTTGACCATTTTTCACCATCTCTTTAACTTTTGCCGTGTTACCTTGTTTAACAGCATCGAACCATTCTGCATCAGGACCTTCTGAAGGAGATAAATAGAAATCTCTATGGCCTAATTTTGTTGGGTTTGAAATATCTTGCATTTCGATGAGATCAAATCTGAATTGTTTGAATCCTTCAGGATTTTTATCATTCAATACATCTGCATGAGAGAATTGTGTCGCTGCTAATAATGCAGTTAAAACTAAAGCTTTCTTCAACATATGTTTATCCTTTTAAAGTTATATTAATTTAGTATGTTGCGAGAGATATGATATTCAATAATGAATTAAATTCAATCCTTTTTAGTGGTGTTTTTCTGAACAATTAGTTCTTTAAATAGAATGTTTTGCCTATGTTTTTTTGACAAACTAAAAATTTCATTTACAATGCGCCGCTTGTGGTTCGAAATCCTCCCACGATAAAAAACTAAGGAAGTTTAAAATGTTTGTGTCTACGTTGTTAAACCATCGCTATGCGTTGGTTATTTTGTGTTTTTGTCATATTTTAGTGATTGTTTCGAGCAATTACTTGGTGCAAATTCCATTTAAAATTGGTCCAGTGTTTACGACATGGGGCGCGATTACTTTTCCATTTATCTTTTTGTTTACAGATTTGACCGCTAGAATTTTTGGTGCATCGCTAGCACGTAAGATTATCTTTTGTGTGATGTTTCCTGCACTCTTAGCTTCTTATGTAATATCTGTGGTATTTGTGGAAGGGCAGTTTTTAGGTTTTGCTGAGTTATCTACGTTTAATGCTTTTGTGTTTAGAATTGCATTGGCAAGTTTCTCTGCTTATTTAGTGGGACAATTGCTAGACATTACAGTATTTAATCATTATCGCCAGAATCATCGTTGGTGGGTTGCGCCAAGTTTGGCAGCAATTGTTGGTAATTTGGTTGATACAGTATGCTTTTTCGCAATTGCATTCTATAAAAGTTCAGATCCTTTTATGGCGGCAAACTGGGTGGAAATTGCAGCTGTCGATTATGTGATTAAAATTGTGATTTGTGGTTTGTTCTTTTTGCCATTGTATGGTGTGGTTTTACATTATTTGTTGTCTAAATTGTCTCAATTGGATGCGCCCACCAAAAAATCTCTTTATCACTAGCCAAATCAATGGTTAATTCATCTGCTGAAATATTGAGTCTAATCGCACCATAATAGGCGTTATAAATATTATGGTGCGAATACTCCGAATGTATATTTTTAGTTGAACCGATTAAAATCACATCACTCCAATCTTTTGGGATTTTAAATCCTTTTGATCGACCTTTATTCGGGAATAATACCGCGTTTGGTTTAGGGTTTTGTTTGATCAAATTGTTCCATTCATTCGGTGTAATATTCGCAATTAGCCAAATGGTTTTTCCATGTAGTGAGATAGTGAAAGCACAGCTTTTATAAGTAGACAATGGCTGAATACTTAAGTCGTTATTCTCATAAATATAATTTTTGCAAAGAATACTGTTTTCGATCATCGGTTGTAGATCTTTATGTAAGATCATTTCAGCATTAGGAAATGCTCTACGAATTGTGCGAGTGCCACCGATATGTTGTTGGTTATCATGGCTTAGTACAATGCTATCAAGATGATTAATATTCATGTTTCGTAAGGTTGGCAAAATAATAGTTTTAGCACTATCAAATCCTCTGAAGTAAGTGCCTGTATCAAATAATAATGTCTTATCATTACTTTTGAATAAGACAGATAGGCCTTGCCCAACAGGAAGCACTAATAAATATTCATTTTTATCTGGTCTAAATGAATTGAATAGTAATAAAAAGATGCCAAAACAACAGAATACTTTGAAATGCCATTTTATTTTAGTCACTATCATCAAAGCTAAAACCGTGATTAATATGGCAAAAAATAGAGAAATGTATGGTACATCAATGTGGCTAAAAGGTATTTCATTCATCACATGCAAAAAATTGAGCAATACAGAAATATTGTTATCGCTTATGGATAATAAGCTATTTCCAAATGTTGGGAATATTGGCAAAAGGATAATGCCGATTAACAAAAATGGCAGAATTAATAAAGTTGTCCACGGAATGGCGAATAGGTTTGCGAATGGACTGATTAATGAGGCTTCATTGAAAAAGCTAACGACAATCGGGATCGCCAATAAGCTGATAATGATTTGCGTGAGTAATAAAGATGTGATGAGTGAAAATTGATATTTGCCCAATAACATTAATATTAATACAGCCGTAAAAGAGAGCCAAAATCCAATCGTGACAACAGAGAAAGGTTCGATAAGCAATACAATGAAAAGGGCTGTGGCTAAACTATATAGATTTAGAATCGGATAACGAATGATTAATGCAATCATAAATATGCCGAACATGATTAATGCACGTTGTGTTGGTAAGCTCATTCCTGCAATCAAAGCATAACCGATGGCGATGATTAAGCTTGCGATTGCTGCGAGTTGATAGGGTGCAGGTTTTTGTATCATGCAAAAACCTAACAATGTTTTTAGAATAATAAAGCACCATAATGCTAGGAAAGTTAAGTGCAATCCTGAGATGGATACTAGATGGATTGTGCCCGTTTGGCGCAATAAATCCCAAGAGGATTGTGGTATATCATTAGTGAAGCCAACACTTAAAGCACTCATTAAATCTTTATTTTTGAAATTTTTGTTTTGAATATTCTCGGAGATATCTGTACGGATAGAAGTGAGAGTATCTGTGTTTTTAACTAAAGTTAATGGCTCTTTTAAATTTGTAGTGCCAATTCTATGATTCACTAAATGTGTTAAACGTGGATTAATTTTATGAAAAGTTGATTTAGCACGATTCGGCTGAATAGTGAAATTGCCTTGATAGGTAGAGCCCAAAATGATGTCATTGATATTATCTACATTGTAGATTTGTATTGCATAATCTTGGAGTGCAGAAGAAGCAATAGTTGCTTCAAACATTTGGCTATTAGGATAAATTTTTTGAATAGTGACTTTGTATTGTCCAGAGTTGGGAAGCGTTGCAAAAGCTTTTTGGTAATTCAGTAGCTGTGGGATGATGATGCTATTGCCGATGATAAAGCCTATGATGCAGAGTATTAAAATTCGTCTGTATTTGGAGAGTTTCCAAATAAGTAAAATGCTGACGCTGACAATTGTGGTAAGAGAAGCAATTAAGATGGGATATGAGAAGGGGAAAAAGATTGCAAATAATAGGCTACAAAGACAAGCAATAGCCAACGGAATCATTGGCTATTGCTCGGTGTTGATCGATTGAGTAATCATTTCGCCGCTTTGTTGATTTTGCGAATAGTGCGCAAAATTTTCAAGCGTTCTTGGCTTGTGAGCATGCAGCGAGATAAACGTTTATCCATTAAGTAAGGGATGAATTTACCTTTATCTTTTTTATCTACGCACAATGCCAACGCATACTGTTTATTTTGCTCATCTGTTTTAACCACTAACGGTCCTGATTGACCAGAGAATTCAGTGCTTAAAACTTTTGGATTGCCAATTGGCCAACGAAAATCCACTATCGTTGTTGTATTACCGCGTAAGCTTTTTGCAGCATAAATATGCTCAATTGGCACTAAAGCGGGCATAACATTTTTATCTCTTAAAGAGTATAAATATTGCAGTTTTTTAATGTTAAACAACGCAAATACGATTAAAAAACCGACTGCTAAAATACCTAACGTCATAAATTTCACAGGATTGACTGCATCACTGAAGATAAAGAAACCTAGAATACTCACGACAATGGCAGCCAAACACACCAAGCTGTAAATACGCACTGAGCGACCAATGCTGATGCGCAAACGACGCTCAGGAAAGCTTGCTTTGATCAACTCATTACATTTACCAATATCATATGCCATATATTATTATCCTTTCATTAACATGTTTTTTGTCACTAATTATTAATATATTTTATCTAATATATAAGTCAATGGATATCTTATAAATGGCATGGTTGGCGCATTGATAACTTTCATGGAAATGATTTGAAAATATATTCCATTAACATTTTTGGATGATCTTCAGGTGCTAAATGATTCATGCTTGGAATTTCGCCCGAGTTTTGGATTTTTAGATGAGCGGGCAAATTGTCGAGTAGGGTTGATGATGCTATTTTGAAAATAGGTCTAGAAAGTTCTCCCCAATAAACTCCGCAAGGAACTGAGAATTGAGCTAGTTTTTCTATCATGATTGGCTTTGGTTCTTGCTGAGTTAATAGCCTTGAAACGGTATGTGCATTGGCCATTTTGATTTTTTGTATGATAGGGTTTTGATCATTTAGGGAGATGGATTGTTCAGTGCAAGCCAATGTAAATGTATTCACAATCTCTGTTTGATCTCCGCTACGA
>CANRJJ010000048.1 GCA_947630895.1 uncultured Wohlfahrtiimonas sp.
ATCATCAGGGCTTTTTACTATCACTTACTTAAAGAAGAGCATATGAAAAAAGAAAAAGTATTATTAACCATCGGCATTATCATTTTAGCGATTGGTATTATTCTGAATTTTATTAATTTTGGTGGCGATAATGCCTCAATTGCACAGCAAGCAACGAATGCTCAAGATGCAGCTCTAGCAATATCTGACAATAATAAGACTGCGATTTTAGTGAATGCGCTCAGTATGTTTTTAATTGGCTTAGGTGGATTGTTATCTGCACTCACAGCTTTGAAATTTATGAAAAAGAAATAATAAAAAGCGCTCTTAATTCTAAATAATGAGCGCTTTTATTTCATTACGACGGCTTTTTCACGATCACTTCTATTTCCACATCAGCACCTAATGGTAATTCCAATACAGCAACGCAAGTGCGTGCAGGAAAAGGTTGAGCAAATTTAATTTTATAGACTTCATTCATTTCAGCAAAATGCTTCATTCCTGTTAAATAAACATTCACCTTCACGACGTCATCCATCGTTACACCAACTTCATCCATGACGTATTGCAAATTCTCAAAACATTTTTCAGTTTGCAGTGCAATGCTAAGCTTCTCTTCTGGCAACTGCTCAACACTGTTTCTCGCTGTTTGACCTGAAAAATAATAAAAATCTCCCGCATCTACAGCATGTGAATAAGGCCCTGATGATGCAACTTTTGGTGAGTTAAAAACCTTTCTCGTCATATTTTTCATTCCTCATTTATCAACACTGAATCAGAATATCGTTAATATTATCTCAGTTCAAACCTCAGTTTTTAATCTCTTATAAATATATTAATAATATTATCTAAATAATATTATTAATATAATCAATGTATTATTTATATGCTTTAAAATTTATTAAGCAAATTTTCACTCATATAAAAATAATTACTATGTTCCATCCATTGATACACCTTTGGTTATTAATTAAATACCGTAATTTAAATTAATATAGCACTACCAACTTTTGAAAAAGTCTGTATAATTCACAGGCTTCATCGAATTCTAGGGTCTACTGCATATATCTATAAATCTATATTTGCCTCACTCTCGCGCATTTACGTTGCGCCACGTAGTATTCCATGAACACCCTCCTTTATTCATTATTTAAGGTGCCTCAATTGAGTTGAGGTAGATATATTATTTATGCTTTTTTCAGACTTAGATCTAAACCCTACTTTATTAAACGCTTTGAACGCAATGGGCTATGAATCCCCTACTTCAGTTCAAGAAAAAGTTTTACCTATCGCGATGGAAGGTAAAGACTTAATGGTGAGCAGCCAAACAGGTAGTGGTAAAACAACGGCATTCTTATTGCCTGTTTTAAATACAATTTTACAAGAACCATTAGATACTACTCCAAGCCGTAAAGGCGATCGTCGTGGTAAAGACAACATTAAGCCTAAAGCTTTGGTACTTTGCCCTACTCGTGAATTAGCACAACAAGTAGCAAGAGAAGCGATTCTTTTAAAAGGTGCTGCTCGTGGTGTTCGCATCTCTACAGTTGTGGGTGGCATGCCTTATGGTCAACAAATTCGTGAATTAGAAAACGTTACTGTTTTAATCGCGACTCCTGGCCGCTTGTTAGACCTTTACAAACAACGCGTGATCGATTTATCAGAAGTACAATTCTTTGTAGCTGACGAAGCGGATCGTATGTTAGATCTAGGTTTCGCAGAAGACTTAGAAATGATTCACGATGCTTGTAAAAACTGTCAGCAAAACTTGATGTTCTCAGCGACATTCCCTAAAAATATCATGCGTTTAGCAGAAAAAATGATGGAAAATCCTGAGCGTATCGAATTATCTGCACAAAATGTTTTAAATACAAACATCACTCAACAAGTGAACTTTGCAGATGACAGAACACATCAAAGAGAATTATTGATTCACTGGTTAAACCAACCAAACTTAGATCAAGCAATTGTATTTACTGCAACTCAAATCGAAAGTGAAGAAATTGCAGAAATGCTAGAAGATGAAGATTTCTCTGTAACATTCCTTCACGGTGGTATTCCACAAAAAGTTCGTAATCGTCGTTTAGAAACTTTACGTAAAGGTCGTACAAAAATCTTAGTAGCAACAGACGTTGCTGCACGTGGTATCGACGTTGCAACTATCACTCACGTTTTCAACATCGGTTTACCATTGAAAGCTGAAGATTACGTTCACCGTATTGGTCGTACTGGCCGTGCTGGTCGTACTGGTGATGCTATCAGCATCGTGAATGTACGTGATCATCGTCGTTTACGCGATATCTCAGACTACACATCTTACAAAATTGAAGTAACAACTGTTCCTGGTTTAGAGCCTGCATTAAATCCTGCTGATTTTGCTGGTAACAAAAACAAAAAAGGTAGTGGTCGTCGTGGTCATGGCGGTAGCAAAGCTTCTGGCAATGGTTCAAGACGTTTTGATCGTGATGGCGGCGGTCGTGGTCGTGGTGATCGTGATTCAAGATCAGAAAAACCAAGAGGCGAGCGCAGATCATCTTCTGAGTTCTTCGATAAGCCAAAAGGTGAAGGTCGCGATTCTCGTGGTTCAGAAAAAGCACGCTTTACTTCTGAATTCAAAAGATCAGATCGTTCAGAAAGAGCACCTCGCTCTGAAGCACCAAGAGCAGATAGAACTGCACGTTCTGACAAACCAAGATCAGATCGCTCAGAAAGACCAGCTCGTTCAGATCGTCCAAGATCAGAAAGACCTGCTCGCTCTGAAAGTGCACCAAGATCTTTTTCAAGAAGAGCACGTTCTGAATAATCTTCACAAATAGCATTAATAAAAACTCGCTGATCATTCAGCGAGTTTTTTTATGCCCTCTTTTTATATTTTATGTATGATATGAACTGCTTTATCACTATAAACTCAGGAGAGAGTCCATGAAAAATTCTGTAAAAATTATAGCAGCGGCAGCATTAACTTTAGCTTTATCAGCTTGTGTATCTACGAAATCAGGACTAGATGGTTATACAGCAAGCTCAACAGCTGCTTACCAATGTGGCCAAGACCAAGTCACTGCGACATTCTTAAATAAACAACAAAACAGCATCGCATTGGTTTCTGTGAATGGTGAATCTCCAACTTTATTGGCAAACGTATTAGCTGCTGATGGTGCAAAATACCAAGGTGGCATCTACCAACTTTGGACAAAAGGCGACCAAGCAACATTTACAAACTTGTTAAAAGCACCTAAAAAAGCTGTGCAATGTAAAGCAGTTTAATCATATAGACTTAAAAGCCTCGCTAAGCGAGGCTTTTTTTATTACTCATTAATTTCAGGATGCTGCTGAATCAATCGTTCTCGACGCTTCTGTAATCGATCAATCTCTTCATCAATACTTTCGATTCTCGCTTCAATGCGATCATAGTGTGCTTGCAAAATTTCTTTTGCCTCCACCCTATCAGATGCAACAGGTGTATCACCCGACAATGGTCTATTGGCGGTTTCTTTTAAATGGTAAACAGTAATGCACCCAATCACAGCTATCACCATTAAATAATAAGCAGGCATGTACAAATTATTCGTAGTTTCCACTAACCATGCAGTTAATGTTGGTGTAAACCCTGCGACCAATGCCGAAATATTAAAGGCAATTGCCATCGCACTATAACGAATATTCGTTGGAAATAGTGAGGGCAAAATGGATGCAACCACACCTGTAAAAAAGCTCAAAATTAGAGCCAAACACATTAAGCCAAAGAAAATAAAGACGACATTATCAGTATTAATTAAGTAAAACGAAGGAATAGATAATAAGAATAATCCACTTGTACCAAGCTTCAAAAACACTTTTCGCCCAAAGCGATCACTCAACAAACCAATCATTGGCTGAATTAATAATATGCCCAACATAATTGCAATAATGATCAGAACGCCATGATCCACGCTGTATGATAAATTGTGCGATAAATAGCTCGGCATATATGTGAGCAACATGTAATACGTAACATTGGTTGTCACTGCAAGACCGATACATACCAATATTCCTTTACGATATGTACGAACCACTTCTAGCAATGATAGTTTTGGCGCTTCATTTTCTTCAGCTTCTTCTGCTTGCTTTTGGAATGCAGGCGTTTCATCCAACGCATGTCTTAAATACATGCCGATAATTCCCAATGGCCCTGCAATAAAGAATGGAATTCTCCATCCCCACTCTTCAAATCGCTCTTGCCCCAATAGCATAGTAATTAATACAACAACACCAGCACCCAACAAGAAACCAGCAATTGAACCAAAATCCAACCAACTACCTAAGAAACCTCTTTTTCGGTCAGGCGCATATTCTGCCACAAAGATCGCAGCACCTGAATATTCTCCACCCACTGAAAAGCCTTGTGCGAGTTTAGCAATGAGCAATAATATTGGTGCCCAAATACCAATCGTCGCATAGGATGGAATTAATCCTATGGAGAAGGTACTGACAGACATGATAATAATCGTGATGGCTAGGACTTTTTGTCGACCCCATTTGTCACCCAATATTCCAAAAATTACACCGCCTAATGGACGCACCAAAAAAGGTACTGAAAACGTGGCAAATGAAGCAATTAATTGAACGCTTGGGGATGCATCTGGGAAAAATACTTTACCCAATACATAGGCCAAAAAGCCATAAACACCAAAATCAAACCATTCTATAGCATTACCGAGTGCGGCGGCTGTGATTGCTTTTTTAAACTTATCATCTTTGATAATCGTAATATCGCTCAGCTCAAGGGGCTGAGATTCTGCTTGTGTTGCCTCTGACATTGGTTCTCCTTTCAATAGATCGGGTCGCCAATCGAAATGCTTATGTACTCGTAATTGTATCGTGCCATATAATTGCGCAAGCAAATTTATATACAACTCAATACTTAATTTCGATATTGATGAGATTCCCATCTTCTCTAACATTAAGATTGACAAACTTTACAACGACTACCTAGCTTAGCAAACGAATAATATTATTCAATATAAAAATTAAATAATATTATATATAATGATTATTTTTTAATTTGGCAAATAGGACAGAAATAAGTAGAACGCTGGCCTAACACGATCTTTTTAATCTCAGCACCACAAGCAATACACTCTGCTTTATCTCGACCATAAACGGATAAAGATTGCGCAAAATAACCATGTGTTCCATCAGGTTGAATAAAGTCTTTTAAAGTTGTGCCACCTTGAGTGATCGCTCTATCCAATACTGTTTTAATAGATTCTAATAATATTTTTTGCTGTTTAGGCTTTAAATTACACGTTGGTGTTTCAGGATGAATACCACTCATAAATAGCGCTTCATTGGCATAAATATTCCCAACTCCGACGACATATTTTTGATCCATGATGAATGTTTTAATCGGCTGCTTTCTATTTTGAATAATCTTTTTGAAATAACTTTCATTAAAATCATCACTCAGTGGCTCAGGCGCTAATTTTGTTAGAAACTCAGGTGTTTCGTCGCCGCGATAAATTTGCACAAACCCAAAACGACGCGGATCATGATAACGAAGTTCTTTACCATTAGATAATTTAAACACCAAGTGATCGTGCTTTTTACGGGGTTCATCCGATGTACTCACTCGTAAACTGCCAGACATACCTAAATGAACCAACAAATAAAATCCATCCGCGTGGATTAATAAATATTTTGCTCGGCGAGTCACATCTTTAATGACCAAACCTTCCATCAGCATAATTGCATCTTCAACAGGATAGCGAAGTGAACGATGATGAATATCGATTTTTTCAATGAACTGACCAACAATATGAGGAAAAATTCCTTGCTTGGTTGTTTCAACTTCTGGTAATTCTGGCATAGCGATCCCGATTGTGATGAAAACATGGTAAAATCAGCGATATTGTACTCATTATGGATAACTTATGCATCACCCAATTCTAGCTCTATCGCGTATCCTGACATTGGCTGGCTACGGATTATTAATGATCACTTTGCTGCTCGGTATTATTTTAAAAAAATTCTATGTTGAACTACCAGAAGGCTTATTAATCGTCACTTTAGTTGTGCCATTGCTCTTCCCACTTCGCGGATTATTACAAGCTAAGCGCTATACACATGCTTGGGGTAGCTTTTTATCTTGCTGGTATTTAGTGGTTGGTGTGGATATTTGGCCAGATAACCCAGCCTTATCTGCTGTCATTTTACTGTGTACAACCGTTTGGTTTACAGGGATGGTTTTATATGCACGATTCTCTCCATTAGATTGGAAAGAAATTCCAAAAGACCGCATGAAACCAAAGCAATAACAAAATCTCATGACAAATAAAAAGGTTGGCAAGCCAACCTTTTTTAATATCTCAGAACAATTAATTTTACATTAAACTAACTTCACATATTCTTCAGCAATCAATGCCGAGTTGGCACTTGCTTTCGCTAAATATGTTTCAAAGTCCATATCATTGCCTTCGTTATGCGTTACATCACTCAATGAGCGCAAAACGATCCAAGGCGTGTTCAATCTTTCACATGCACAAGCAATCGCTGTTGCTTCCATATCTACTGCAATCGCATCAACAAATTTAGATTGAATGCGTGCAAATGCATCAGAATCTTTAGTCACAAACTGATCACCAGAAACGATTAAACCTAAATGATATGGAAGATTCAATGATTTTAATACAGACTCAATGCCTGATAACTCAGAATGACCATCTTCAAAGATAAAACGTTTATCAGTGATCGTATCAGGGCCAATATCAAAATCATGATATTGCAAACGATTAGCGATCACTACATCACCAACAGTTTGATCAGCTTTTGTACCACCCGCACTGCCAATATTAATCACTTCAGTTGGCTTAAACTCTTTTAATAAAATCGCCGCAGTGTAAGCTGCATTTGCTTTACCAATACCTGATTTAGCAACAACGACTGATTGACCACCCAATAAACCTTGATGCACTTCAACGCCATCAATATTTTTTTGTGTCACTTCTGTCATGCGCGCAACCAATGCACCCACTTCTTCATCCATTGCACCAATAATTACTTTCACTGGATTAGCCATATTTTTTCCTTTTAACAATTAAGTCTGCTTGAAAAAAAAGCCTTAGTTTTCACTAAAGCTTTTCTTGGATTATTCTGCTTTATTTCGCATATGCGGGAATAACAATACATCTCGGATGGATGCTGCATCTGCAAAAATCATCACTAAACGATCGATCCCGATACCTTCACCAGCTGTTGGTGGTAAACCATATTCCAATGCTGTAATGAAGTCTTTATCCAAATGCATCGCTTCATCATCACCTGAATCTTTATCAGCCACCTGAGCCATAAAGCGTTGGTATTGATCTTCTGCGTCATTCAATTCCGAATAACCATTGCCCACTTCACGACCACCGATAAAGTATTCAAAGCGATCTGTAATCAATGGATTTTCATCATTTTTACGCGCAAGCGGAGAAACTTCTGCTGGGTAAGCTGTGATAAAAGTCGGCTGAATTAAATTCGTTTCAACTTTCTCATCAAACACTTCCATCAAAATTTTACCCCAACCATCAGAATCCTTAAATTTGATACCGATAGAAGTTGCAAGCTCTGCAATACCTTCACGTGAATCTAAATCGAATGCTTTAGCTTCAGGATAATAATGCAAGATTGATTCTTGAACTGTCATACGAACTGCAGGTTTACTGAAGTCTAAAGTTGTACCTTGATAAGGTACTTCTGTTGAACCTGTTACTTCAATCGCCAATGTTGTCATTAGCTCATCAGTAAAGTTCATCATATCTTTATAATCAGCATAAGCCCAATACCATTCAACCATGGTAAATTCAGGATTATGACGCGTTGAAACACCTTCATTTCTAAAGTTACGATTCACTTCATAAACTTTTTCCATGCCACCTACAACCAAACGTTTTAAATACAACTCAGGTGCGATACGCAAATAGAATTCCATATCCAATGCATTGTGGTGCGTTGTAAATGGTTTTGCATTTGCACCACCTGGAATTGGATGCATCATAGGTGTTTCTACTTCTTCAAAACCTTTATCGTCAAAGAAGTTACGAATTGTACGCATGATTTTAGTACGTTTACGGAAAACTTCACGCGCTTCCAAATTCATAATTAAGTCAACATAACGCTGACGATAACGTGCTTCAATATCCGTTAAACCATGAAACTTATCAGGCAGTGGACGCAATGATTTAGTCAATAAATCAATTTCAGAAACACGAACTGTCAATTCACCTTTATCAGAACGAGAAACTGTACCTGAAACACCAATGATGTCCCCGATATCCCAATGAGTAAACTCATCAAACTTCTCTTTCCCGATCAAGCCTGTATTCAAGAATAATTGAACATCGCCAGTCTGATCACGAAGCACAACAAAGCCGCCCTTACCAAACAAACGCTTCGACATAATGCGACCAGCCATCTTCACATGGATATCTTCAGCAGCTAATGCATCCTTATCCATGTTCTCTGTACGCTTATGCAAATCTTTTGCATGAGTATCTTTACGGAACTGATTAGGGAAAGCAACGCTCTTAGCATTTCTAATGTTTGCTAATTTTTCGCGACGCTCTGTAATCAAATGATTTTCGTTGACTTCTTCAGTTTTAATATCTTGACTCATAATTCTTTGACATAAAAGTTAATAAAATAAGCTTAGCTTGAGTAGTTTGGTGCTTCTTTAGTGATAGTTACATCATGCACGTGCGACTCACGCATACCCGCGTTTGTGATTTGTACAAATTTTGGTTTTACATTCATTTCAGCAATAGTAGCACAACCAACATAACCCATACCTGCACGGATACCGCCCATTAATTGATGAACGATTGGCACCATTGAGCCTTTAAATGCAACACGGCCTTCAATGCCTTCAGGTACTAATTTATCTGATGCTGTACCTTCTTGGAAATAACGATCAGAAGAACCTGCACCCATAGCACCCAATGAACCCATACCACGGTATGATTTATAAGCACGCCCTTGATAGAATTCGATTTCGCCTGGTGCTTCATCAGTACCAGCCAATAAGCCACCTGCCATGATGCAAGATGCGCCAGCTGCCAATGCTTTAACCATATCACCTGAATAACGGATACCGCCATCAGCGATTACAGGAATACCACGACCTTTTAACGCCTCTGCAACATTTGCAATCGCACTGATTTGAGGAACACCGATACCTGCGATAATACGTGTTGTACAGATTGAACCAGGGCCGATACCTACTTTAACAGCATCCGCACCTGCATCAGCCAATGCCAAAGCTGCTTCTGCAGTTGCAATGTTACCTGCAACCACTTGTAAATTTGGATATGTTTCTTTTACCCAACGTACGCGATCAATTACACCTTTAGAGTGACCATGTGCTGTATCTACGATGATTACGTCAACACCCGCAGCAACCAATGCAGCGATACGCTCTTCTGTACCTGCACCAGCACCAACAGCAGCACCTACGCGTAATTGTTCATTTTCATCTACGTTTGCGTTTGGTAAAGATTCTGAACGAGAAATATCTTTTACTGTAACCAATCCTCTCAATTCGTTGTCATCACTAACGATCACAATGCGTTCTACACGGTGTTCACGCAATAAATCAACGATTTCTTCACGAGGAGTATGTTCTTTTACTGTGATTAAGCGATCACGTGGCGTCATAACTTCTTTAATACGAATAGACAAGTTATCGTGGAAACGCACATCACGGTTAGTGATAATACCAACAACTTTACCTGCATCGATTACTGGCGCACTTGAAATTTCAAATGTGCTGAACATGTGGCGTAATTCAGCCAATGTCATATCTGGTGTTACTGTTACAGGATCAGAGATAATACCATTTTCGAATTTTTTAACTTTACGAACTTCAGCTGCTTGCTCTTCGATCGTTAAGTTTTTGTGAATGATACCGATACCACCTTGTTGCGCAATTGCGATTGCTAAACGGCTTTCTGTTACTGTGTCCATCGCTGCTGATAAAAGTGGGATATTTAAACTAATTGATTTCGTCAGCTGTGTTTTTAAAGACACTTCCTTAGGAAGAACTTGGGAATAATCAGGAACGAGTAAAACATCATCGAAAGTTAGTGCTTGCTCAATAATACGCAACATATGTGTGATCCCTCTAGAGATTGGTTTGCCAAAAAAGATTGGCTCGGGATTCTAACATAAAACTTAGTGTTTTGGCTATTTCGTTTCAATCTCTATGTGATCGATTAATAATTGAAGCGACTTTCTTCCTCGCCACTCATTCACATCTAATTTATAAATGCAGCGGAGCTTTTGGGTACCTTCTTGCCATTCACTCGCCTTAAAAAAAGCGATGGCACTGATACCAAAATTAGTATTTGGATATTTTAACTCTAATTTCAAATGGGTATTTTGCAGGATTTTTGATTCAGAAACCTCAAAGACATTGTCAAAAATAGGCTCAGGAAAACTTTGCCCCCAAGGCATTGCCATCTTTAAAGACACCGCATTATCAATTGTAAAATCTTCTATATCCAGCGATCCATCTGTATAAACAACCTTAGGATCAACCTCTTGAATCAAGATATCCACTCGATTTTTTAGTGCATTTTGAAATTCTGTAAAATATTCTTTTTTTAATGTTAAACCCGCAGCCATTGCATGACCACCAAACTGCAAAATCATTCCAGGATAATCAGTCGAAATGCTTTCTAACAAATCGCGTAAATGAATCCCTGTAATCGAGCGCCCCGAACCTTTCAATAACTCATCATTTTCTTCCGCAAAAATAAATGCTGGCTTATTGAAACGTTCTTTAACTCGTGATGCCACAATACCAATAACCCCTTGATGCCAAGTGGGATCATATAAAGCTATCGCATTGGGCAACTCATTGTCACTTAAGACAATATTCGCCAATATTTGATCGGTCTCTTTCGTCATAGAGCGCTCAATCGCTTTGCGTTCTTGATTGAAAGAGTACAATCGCTCTGCATAGTAGTGTGCACGCTCTTCTGAATCTGTTAATAAGCATTCAATACCAACGCGCATATCATCCAATCGCCCAGCGGCATTCAATAATGGAGAAACGCCAAAAGCAATATCTGTTGTCGAAAGCTGCGCTTGATTTTTACCAGAAACTTCTAATAAAGCCTGAATACCTGCCACTGTTTTACCACGACGAATTCGCTCAATGCCTTGCTGAACCAAACTGCGATTATTTCTATCTAAAGGCACTAAATCTGAAATCGTGCCCAATGCTACTAAATCTAAATAATCTGCCAAATTAGGTATAGGCTGATTTTTAAAATGACCAACATTAATAAGCTCACGACGCACTGCCATCAATGTATAAAAAGCCACACCAACACCGCATAGTGCTCGGCTTTCAAATTGACTGTCTTTTAAATTTGGATTCACAATGACATTCGCATTCGGCAAAACATCACCTGGTAAATGATGATCTGTAATGACAACATCAATGCCATATTCACGAGCTTGAGCGACGGCATCTAC
Source organism: uncultured Wohlfahrtiimonas sp. (assembly GCA_947630895.1). Lineage (GTDB taxonomy): Bacteria > Pseudomonadota > Gammaproteobacteria > Cardiobacteriales > Wohlfahrtiimonadaceae > Wohlfahrtiimonas. The sequence goes on from CANRJJ010000048.1 coordinate 11,479, forward strand.
ACTTGAGATACCATTATCAACGGTAATGATAATATTGGGCGCATTTTCCAAAATAGAATCCAGTAATGAAACCGTTAAGCCATAACCATCTAACATTCTATTCGGAATTCGGTAATCGATATTTTCAGCACCAAACGCTTTCAATACTCTCATCATCAAAACAGTTGATGTTGCACCATCTACATCATAATCACCGACAATTAAGATTGTTTTCTGAGCAATGATTGCCTTTGCAATAATGTTTCCTGCAATTTCACAACCATCCAATGTAGAAGGTGGTAATAAATCTTTCAGGCTAAAAGAACAATCACTCAATGCATCTAGTTTTCGTCTTTGGAGCACATTATTCAATATTGAAGATTCACTGAATTCTAACAGCGAATATTTTGGTCTTTCGTGAATGATCATTTATGGCAAATACTTATAAGTAAATTTGGGACGCATCAATACAAATTTAAACTTTTTGTTATAGATGAATTTTTCGCCATTGACTGTATCTAAAATAATATTACTGATTAACCCTTGATCCACAGCATCCATCGCTGGTTGTAATAGCATCGATGCAATTTGATCTCTAGTTTCTAACCAGCCCAACAAATCATTGTCAGATATTTTAGATATTAAACGCTCATCAACGGCGCAAATTTTTGGATGGTTATGTACCATTTGTCTAAGATCAGCTGTCGCATTTCTCAAAGGGAAAAAGGACATTCCAGAACTTTTTCCGATACCACGCACGATACAGCTATCTGAAAAAATCGCCGAATATTCTAATTCTTTTTTAAATTCATATGAATTGCCATTGCCCCAAGGCCAAAAATCTACAATTGGCTCATATTTTTGGCGCAATCTTAAACGATTATAGGAGTATGCTTTCAACCATTCTCGTGCTTTAGCAAATTCAGTTTGCCAATACTCGGCATCACTACCCGATAATCCAAATGTGTCGGACGTTCTTAACTCTGGGGTCACTTTCCAAACAGGCGTTGACACAACTTCAGTATGCCCTTTCATTGGAATAAACCAATCACCATTCGCCGTTATGATAGAGTCCTCTGCAAATGAAAACTCACTCGCAAAATCTTCCGCCATTTTTTGAATCATATGGCCACGTACCGTTGTTATACCTGTATGTGTTAATAAAGATATTTTAAACCAATGATTTGAACGTACTTTAATGCCACTTGCATCCAATCCACAACGCGCCCAAGCAATGTCTTCAGGTAATTGAAGATAATCACCTAATGCATCTTGAATTTTTGTATGGTTTGTTTTTTGCAGCGTTGATGAACGTAAAAACTTATCATACAAAGGGCTTAAAGGTGACAAAGAGATCTTACTTTCCCAAGATTTGGGTAAGTTATGAATTAGCCCTGGAATGATAAATAAAATTGTATTCATTAGTAATTTGCACTATCTCTTTTAATTAAAAACACTGTATAACACCTTGAAATTATAGTTTTCGTATGATGAAAAAAAACTGATTATCCTCTACCCAAAACTTTAATAATTCATTCGAGGTTTTGCTTAAAAAAGCTTTAAAATCGATTTCTGAATGTGGATCTGTCGTAATGACTTGAATCTCATCACCCACACTCATTTTTTGCAATGCTTGTTTCGTTTTCAAAATAGGCATTGGACATTGTAAATTTTTCAGGTCTAATATTTCCATTCTCACCAACTCATAAGCGTACAAGCCATAATAATCGCATTTTCCCTACCATTTGCTGTAGGGTAATATCCTTTACGCACGTCAATTTCATGAAAACCTTCACTTTCATACAATGACAATGCGGTGATATTTGACTGCCTTACTTCTAAAAAAATTGACGCGATCTTTTTGTGCTCAAGCTCTGTTTTCACATGACGCAGTAGAAGTTTTCCCAATCCTTTGCCCTGATGTTCGGGGGCAACAGTAATATTCAAAATTGTTGCTTCATCTAAAACAATCATGACAAATACGTAAGCAATGATTTTATCATAATTTGTGATTTTAATTTTGTACTCATTGCCCGTCAGCATAGAGCGCATAATTTTTTCAGTCCAAGGAATAGGATACGCTCGTTTTTCTATGTCATAAATTTCAAAAAAATCGTTTGGAGAAATCTCAGAGAAATGAATATCATTCATAAACTTATGCCATCAGCCTTTTCATGTCTTTCCATACTTTTGCTTTGTCTTCAGGAAATTTCAGTAATTGATAAATGTTATAACTCACATAAACAGGAATATTTTTATCAAAAATTCTAGCCATACCTTGCTGTTGCCTTAAATCATCAAAAGCTTGTTGGCTATTCAATAAATATTTAGCAACATTTCTACCCAACAATAGAATTTTTTCAGGTTGAATTTGATCAATTTCTCTTTGTAAATGTTGGCTACAAATCATCTCTTCTTTTTGCGTAATGAATGTCTGATAAGGCGCACACTTCACATAAGGCGTAATATAAATATCTGAAGCACTATACCCCAAGGCTTTCAATATATTATTGAAGAGTTTTCTAGCATCATCAACCAATGGCTTTCCTGCTAAATCTTCACCAAAAGTAGGCGCTTCAGTCACCACAAATAGTTTTGCTTGTGCAGTTCCTTCACCTGTAATCACTTGAGTTCGCCCTTGGTACAAATCACAAGCGGTACAGCTTTCAATATTATTAGCGATAGGAATATGTATTTGTGGCGCTTCTTGAATCACGACTTGCGCTTGTATTTCAGGCTGAACAAAAGAAACCTCAGGCACAACTTGAGGTTCTTGCTCTATTTCAACCATCTCTTCGACAATATTCGTTCGTCTTTGCCAAACAGGAATATTTAATAGTTTTAAATAATGTGAATTATGATTCATGCTGATCGTGGCGCTCATGACGTTGAGCTTGTAACGCTAACATACGTTTTTTACGTGCTCTACGGCGATATAAGTGTTGTACAGGTGCAGATAAACCATAGATAAATGCTGTTAAGAATAAAACAATCGATGGTGATGAAATTAACATTCCAGCAAATATCACAATTAAAATTAATACAGGAAATCTAACTTTTTTAAATGCCAATGTTTTAAAACTATAAAACAAGAAGTTAGAAACCATCATTAAACCTGCGTACAAGGTAATAATAACCATTAAGCCTGTAACATCATGTCCTGTATAGGTAAGTTCTGTACCAAATGCTGCTGCAATTTTTTTAATACCAACTTCACCTGCCCAAACAGCACCTGCAACGATTGCTGCCGCAGTTGGACTTGGTAAACCAACAAAGTAGTTTTTATCAACAGAACCAATCTGCACATTAAATCTTGCCAAACGCAATGCAGCACAAGCTAAGTAAACAAACGAAGCAAACCAACCAATGCCGATCACTTTTGAAACTTCACCCAA
>CANRJJ010000049.1 GCA_947630895.1 uncultured Wohlfahrtiimonas sp.
TTGTGAGTCAATCTATAAGCCGGGTTCTGTCATGGACTATCATTCATCTAGGAGTAGAATCACTTCTACCCTCCAGCAACCTACCCGAATACAGTGCGGATCACACTATAAGTATTCCTATTTGGTCTTGCTCCAAGTGGGGTTTACCTCAGCTACACAGAGTCACCTCGTGCACGGTGCGCTCTTACCGCACCTTCTCACCCTTACCGAGACTTGCGTCTTTAGGCGGTTTAATTTCTTCAGCACTTTCCATCGGCTCACACCGTCTAGACGTTATCTAGCACTTTGATCCGTGGAGCCCGGACTTTCCTCGGGTGACGAATCACACGCGACAATCCAATCAACTCACAGCGGACGATTATCCTCGCTTCATAAAAAATGGCAACCATTTTTATCTGATTGCCATTATTTAATTCATTTATACCAATTTAAGCTTATACGAAGAAAATAAAGGTAAGCAAAATATAAACAGGTACAAGAACCAAAACTGACCATTTCATATAACCGAAGAACGTTGGCATATGAACACCTGATTGCGTTGCGATGCTCTTCACCATGAAGTTTGGTGCATTACCAATATATGTAATCGCCCCCATAAACACAGAGCCCATCGAAATCGCCAATAGCGTCGGACTTAAATCTGTCATTAAATGCTGAGCATCGCCTGACGCTAAGTTAAAGAACACCAAATAAGTCGGCGCATTATCTAAGAAAGCGGATAAAGCACCTGTCATCCAGAAGTACATACTATCAATTGGTGCACCGTTAGTGTCATGCACCAAGTTCACAATGCCTGACATTGATCCATCTGCACCCGCTTTTAAAATTGCTAATACAGGCGCGATCGTAATAAAAATACCTGCAAATAATTTAGCAACTTCCATCACAGGATCCCAACCAAACTCATTTTTACGATGAATTTCTTTCGCTGTCACTTTTAAAGAAATAAATGCCATAACTAATAGAATAATATCTCTGGCAATATTTTGTAGCTCGATTGGCGTACCTAAAATTGTAAATTCAACACCTGGCTTCCAAAATCCTGAGAGCAATACACCGGCAATAATTCCACCTAAAAATAAGAAGTTGATTTTTCCTTGAATACTGAATGGCGTCTTGTCAGCAACAACATGCTCAGATTGATCTTCTCGCTTGTAGTAATAGCTATCAATAATATAAAAAATCACCAACACAATAGCTGTTGTGATCACGACAGGCATAAACATATATTTCATCGTCCAGAAGAAATCAACGCCTTTTAGAAATCCTAAAAATAAAGGAGGATCACCTAACGGCGTTAAGCTTCCGCCAATATTTGCCACCAAAAATATAAAGAAAATAACAATATGCACTCTATGCTTTCTATTTTGATTCGCTCTTAATAATGGACGAATCAATAACATCGCTGCACCCGTTGTCCCCATAAATGATGCTAAAAATGTACCGATTAATAATATGATGGCATTTAGCTTTGGCGTACCTTTTAAACTGCCTTCCAAATAGATCCCACCTGAAACTGTAAACAGTGAAAATATCAAGATCATAAAAGGTATATATTCTAAAAGTATCGCATGAGCAACGATATGGCTCATCTCAACAAAGCCAAATATGATGACAAATGGAATTAAGAACCCCAAACACCATAATGCGGTAATCTTTCCAAAATGGTGATGCCATATATTCGTGGCAACCAATGGAAAAATGGCAATGGATAGCAATATTCCAGCAAATGGAATCACCCATAACAAACTTGCATTTGCACCATCAAAGCCTGAAGCGAAAGCTGTGGATGTAAATCCTAATAAAATCAATAATAAAGCTGCTATTTTCCTCATATTTTCTCTTTTAGTATTTATTGAAACACAGAAGATACTACCTCAACACTTCTTTTGTGGCTACATATAATCTACATTTTATAATACGAGATAATAAAAAAGAGTTGTCCTTAAATTAATAAGAACAACTCTTTTAATTAATTCAATTAAATACAGAGATTATCTGTCAATATTTGATTAACCAAATACTTTGAAACGCTCTTCGCCATCTAAAGTTTCTTTAGCTTCAGGAGCAGCAACGATAGAACCAAATGGCATTTGACCATGTAATTTCCATGACTCTGGAATGTTCCAAGTTTTTGCAACTTCAGCGTCAATCAATGGGCTGTAATGTTGAATGTTAGCGCCAATGTTATTTTCAGCTAACAACAACCATACTGCATATTGTGCGATTGCTGTAGATTCTTGAGACCATTTTGGAAAGTTATCCGCATACATTGGGAAGCTTTCTTGTAAACCTTTAACAACATTTTGATCTTCAAAATATAAAACTGTACCGAATGCTGCTTTAAAGCCGTTCATACGCGCTTCTGTAGAAGCAAATTGATCAGCTGGTACAATTTTACGTAATTCTGCTTCAACAATGTTCCATAATTTTGTGTGCTCTTCACCAAACAACACAACAACTCTTGAGCTTTGTGAATGGAATGCTGATGGTGCTTGTTTTGCTGCTGTTTGAATTAAAGATGTGATTTCTTCTTTTGATAAAGAAACATCTTTACCCAATTGATAAACAGTTCTACGTTTTTCTAATAAATTTTGAAAGTTGCTCATACTACTCCCTTTAATAATTACAATTTATGTCAGAGTTAAATACTCTCGTTACTGACAACTAATTATAGTTATTTCTTAAACGATTGCGAGCACCATTCATTTAACACACTGTTTCAAAATTAGAACAGCTATCTCTTTTTGTTATCTCTGATATCTTCGGGTGATTTATGCAATAGAATTCAGTATAATGCACACTTGATTTACTTATTTATTCATTCTTCATTAAGGATTTGAACATGTCGTCAATCGAACAAACAAGTGCAAATGCAATCCGCTTCCTCAGCATGGATGCAGTTCAAAAAGCAAACTCAGGCCATCCAGGCGCACCAATGGGTATGGCTGAAATGGCTTATGCACTTTGGCATAATCACCTTTCTCACAATCCAAGCAATCCAAACTTTTTTAACCGCGACCGTTTTATTTTGTCAAATGGTCATGCTTCAATGCTTTTATATTCATTGTTGCATTTAACAGGTTATGACGTTTCTGTGGAAGATTTAAAAAACTTTCGCCAATTAAACTCAAGAACAGCTGGTCACCCTGAATTTGGTTATATTCCAGGCATTGAAACAACAACTGGTCCATTAGGTCAAGGTATCAGCAATGCAGTTGGTTTTGCATTAGCAGAAAAAATGTTGGCAGCACAGTTCAATAAAGATGACTTTAATATTGTAAATCACCACACATATACTTTCTTAGGCGATGGCTGCATGATGGAAGGTATTTCTCATGAAGCTTGTGCATTAGCAGGAACATTAAAATTACATAAATTGATCGCGTTATATGACGACAACGCAATCTCAATTGATGGTGATGTTTCAGGTTGGTTCACAGACAATACAAAACAACGCTTTGAAGCTTATCAATGGAATGTGATTGGCCCAATCGACGGTCATGACATTGAGGCAGTTTCTAAAGCAATCGCTGAAGCTAAAGCTCAATCAGAAAAACCTACATTGATTATTTGTAAAACAAAAATAGGTAAAGGCTCTGTAACAAAAGAAGGTTCAGAAGCAACTCATGGAGCTCCTTTAGGCGATACTGAAATTGCAGCAATCCGCGAAAAAATGGGTTGGACATCTCCAGCATTTGAAGTACCTGACGAAGTTTCAGCACATTGGGATGCAAAAGCTAAAGGCTTAGCAACTGAACAATCTTGGGCAGCAACATTTGCACAATATGAAAGCAAATATCCTGAATTAGCCAAAGAATTTTTACGCAGAATGAACAACGTTTTGCCTGAAAACTTTGAAGAAATCATCACTAAAGCAATCTCTGAAGCAAATGATAAAGCAGAAAGCATCGCAACACGCGTTGCAAGTAAAAATGCTTTAGATGCATTAGCCTCTCATTTACCAGAAATCGTTGGTGGATCAGCAGACTTAACACCATCAAACAACACATTCTTCAAAGCAAGCGTGAACTTAGACATCACCACAGGTGAAGGTAACTACATTCGCTATGGCGTTCGTGAATTCGGCATGGCTGCAATTATGAATGGTATCGCATTGCATGGTGGCTTCATTCCTTACGGCGCAACATTCTTAGTATTCAGCGATTACGCTCGTAATGCTATTCGCATGAGTGCATTAATGGAACAAAAAGTTATCTATGTAATGACTCATGACTCAATCGGCTTGGGTGAAGATGGTCCAACGCACCAACCAATTGAGCACGTTGAATCCTTACGTTTAATTCCTAATTTACGTGTATGGCGCCCTGCTGATAGTTTGGAAACAATGGTTGCTTGGGCTTCTGGTTTAACATCAGATAAAAACCCTACTTTGTTGGCATTATCTCGTCAAAAACTATCATTCCAAGCACGCTCTGCTGAAACATTGGCTAACGTTGCAAAAGGTGGTTATGTATTGAAAGAAAATGCAAACGCTAAAGTAACAATCATTGCAACTGGTTCTGAAGTTGAGTTAGCAATGAAAGCCGCAGAAGGCCGTGATGATGTACGCGTTGTTTCTATGCCTTGCGTAGAATTATTCCGTGAAAATGATGCTGCTTATAAAGCATCTGTATTGGGTAACTTACCAACATTAGCAGTAGAAGCTGGTACAACTCGTGGCTGGTACGAATTTGCTGATGCTGTTATTGGTATCGATACATTTGGCGCATCTGCACCTGCTGAACAGTTATTCGAAGTTTTCGGCTTCACTGTTGAAAACATCAACAAACATGTAGACCAATTAATTCAAAAATAATTTGTGATCGCAATTGTATTTTGAAAATCAGGTCTCATTATGAGATAACATCTTTTTATTTTTGGAGTTAAACAATGTTAAGAACATTACTTTTATCATTAGCAGTTATTTCTACAACTGTTGCAAATGCACAAGACGCTGCAGCACAGCAAGGTGGAATGACTAGCACTTTGATCATGTTGGCTGTAATGGGTGCATTCTTCTATTTTATGATCATCCGCCCAAACAAAAAACGTCAACAAGAGCATCAAAACTTGATGAATGAGTTGAAAAAAGGCAGCGAAGTAATCACTAGCGCTGGCATCATTGGTAAGGTTTCTGAAGTTGCTGAAGGCTATATCTCTGTAGAAATCGCAAACAATGTTGTGATCAAATTACAACGTCAAGCAATCGTTTCTATGGTTCCAAAAGGTACTTACAAAGCAAGCGAAGACAAAAATCAAGGCAATAAAAAAGCTAAGAAAGAAGAAGTAGCAGAAACAGCAAAAACTGCAGAAGTTACTGAAGATAACAAATCTGTTGAAACTACTGAAGTTAGCGAAACAACTGAAGCAGTTGAAACAAAAGAAAAAAACGGTTAATTATCTCATCATTAACCTAACGAAATAATTGGCAAGTGAATAACTTGCCTTTTCGCTTTTTATAATCAACGAAGAAATAATTATGCTAAATCGTTATCCGCTCTGGAAAAACTTATTGATAATATTGGTTTTGGCAATTTCAACACTACTTGCCCTACCCAATCTATACGGCGAAGATCCTTCAGTACAAATTTCAGCTACAAGAACAACTAAAGTAGATGAAAAGCTCATTAGTAATATCGAAGCAATCTTAGCCCAAGAGAAAATCTCTTATAAACGCATTGATGAAGATGATGGCCAAATTCTCGTGCGCTTTAATGACACTGAAACACAGCTAAGAGCCAAAGACTTAATCGCAAGTAAATTAGGCAATGGTTATTTGACAGCTTTAAACCTAGCACCTGATATGCCTGAATGGCTAGAAAGTTTAGGTGTTAGCCCCATGTATTTAGGCCTTGATCTTCGTGGTGGTGTTCACTTCTTATTAGAAATTGACATGAACACACTCATCACACAGCTGACTGAAAGCTATGCGGATGAAATCAAGAACTCTTTGGCAGATCAAAAAAATAGCTATAAATCTATCTCTGTTAAAGATTCTCAAATCGACATCACTTTTAACACAGATGCAGAAGCTGCTAACGCTCGTAATGCTGTAACCATCAATAAGCCAAATTTATTACAATTGAATTGGTCTTTGAGCGGCAACACATTAACAGCCAAATTATCTGACGCTGAAATTGCTGAGCGCAAACGTAATGTTGTGAATCAAAACATTGTTACGCTCAGAAATCGTGTGAACGAATTAGGTGTTGCAGAACCAATCATTCAGCAACAAGGTGCTGATCGTATCGTTGTTCAGTTACCTGGTGTTCAAGACACAACTCAAGCAAAAGAAATTTTAGGTACAACTGCAACTTTAGAATTCCACATTGTTCATGAAACATCGAACTTTGATGCACCACAAGTTGCGAATGGTTCTAAACCTGCCCCGCTTGGTACAAAACTTTATCATTGGAGAGACACAGGCGAACCAATTTTATTGAAACGCCAAGTGATGCTAACAGGTGAATCAATTGTGAATGCAGTTGCACAAATTGATCCTGAAAATCGCCGCCCATTAGTTTCTATCACTTTGGATTCACAAGGTGCTGATAAATTCTCAGTGGTGACTAAAGCCAATGTTGGCAAGCCAATGGCTACAGTTTTCATCGAGAATAAAGTTGAAACCGTGATGGAAAATGGCAAAGAAGTTAAACGCAATATTGTGGTTGAAGAAGTTGCGAATGCCGCAACTATCCAACAACAACTGTTTAAAAACTTCGTAATCACGGGCTTGGATTCTTTAGAAGAAGCAAATCGCTTAGCGATCACTTTGCGTTCAGGTGCATTGGCTGCGCCAATTCAAATCATTGAAGAACGTACAATTGGTCCAAGCGCGGGTCAAGACAACATCAACAAAGGTATGACAGCAGGTTTCTATGGCCTAGCGGCTGTTATGATCTTCATGCTGATTCGTTATAGCGTATTTGGCTTAATTGCTAACGTTGCATTGATTGCAAACTTAGTATTAATCATTGCATGCTTATCTTTATTGCAAGCAACTTTAACATTACCAGGTATTGCAGGGATCGTTCTATCTCTCGGAATGAGTGTGGATGCAAACGTACTGATCAATGAACGGATCCGAGAGGTATTGCGCAACGGTGTAAGCCCACAAAATGCAATCAATGACGGTTTCGGTAAAGCATTTGCAACCATTATGGATGCGAACTTAACGAGCTTATTTGCAGCAGTTGTACTATTCCTAATTGGTGCAGGTGCAATCAAAGGCTTCGCAGTAACTTTAACCATCGGTATCATCACTTCTATCTTCACCGCTGTATTTATGAATAGAGCGATCGTGAATGCGATTTGGGGTGGCCGTAGAATTAAATCATTACCAATCGGTGGCAAAGAGCTATTCCACATTTTCAGTGGTGAAACTACTTACGACTTCATGAAATACGCAAAAGCATGGTTAGCGGTTTGTGTTTTAGTGGTTGTTGGTGCGATCGGCTCTGTTGGATACTTTGGATTTAAATACGGCTTAGACTTTACTGGTGGTACAGAAGTAGAAGCTGTTTACAAACAAAGTATTGAAACTGATGATATTCGTAATGCACTGCAAGAAACTGGTTTAATTGATGCTGAAGTACAACACTTTGGATCAAGCCGTGATGTATTAATCACTTTACCGATCATCGAAGGCATGAACGAAGCATCTATATCGACAAAAGTTCTAGAAGCATTAGAGTTAATTGATAAAGATGTAACGATTAAACGTGTTGACTTTATCGGCTCAAAAGTAGGTGACGAGCTAGTTAATAGCGGCATCTTAGCTTCAGTACTCGCAATCTTAATGATACTTGCCTATATTTGGATTCGATTTGAGTGGAAATTAGCAACAAGCACCATTCTATCTACAATCCATGATGCGGCATTTGTTTTAGGTGTCTTTGCTATTTTAGGTCACTTTGGTCATCTGAAATTCGATCTAACATCACTCGCTGCTGTATTGGCTGTTATCGGTTACTCAGTAAACGATACCGTTGTTGTTCTCGATCGTATTCGTGAAAACTTCAGAGCAGCTAGAAATGGCACTCCTAAAGAGATCATTAACCAAGCAATCAACCAAACATTGTCACGCACCATCATGACATCTCTAACAACATTGTTAGCGGTATTGGCCCTGTATCTGTTTGGTGGTGAAGTTATCCATTCATTCTCATTCATTATGTTGATCGGTATTATTGTGGGAACATACTCATCAATCTTTATCGCATCCGCAAGCGCACTCATTTTAGGCATTAAACGTGAAGATTTATTGCCACCCAAAAAAGAGAAAGCCGATGAAATTCAAGAAGAATCTATGACATACTTCTAAAACACTAAGCCCCAGTTTACTGGGGCTTTCTATATTCCATTTAATATATGCTAAACTGCTAACCTTTATAATTCCTATCATTTACTCTGGTGTTTAACATTGAAACAAGCCATTCGACGTCAGCCAACTGAAATTACAACGACCCCTACTAAAAAAGCGAATACAATTATTTGCAATTTTCTATTTAGCTGCATAATTGTCATTGCTTTAATCATCACATTAAGTTTATTAACTTATCACCCTGATGATTCTGCTTGGAGTAAAACTTTCGCCTCAACAGAAGTTCACAACTTATTTGGTAAAAAAGGGGCATACTTTTCTGACATCGTATTTACAGCCATCGGGCAAGCTGCTTGGTTGATTCCTATTTTATTAATCGCATTTGCTTATCGATTGATCTATCAAAAAGCATACAAGGGCTTAGACATTGAAACTGTGATGATTAGAATCCTTGGCGTTGTCTTATTTTTATTAGCCTCTGCTTCCCTTCTCAATGTTTACAATCCTAATGAAAATGTGATCGATCATGGTGGTGCAATTGGCCAACTTGTGGGCGCTCTCTTAAATCATTCTGTGGGCTGGTTACACAATCTTTTCCCTGAAAGCTTCATATCCGTCATCATCAGCAAAATTATTCTATTCGCCTTTTTGTTCATCACCGCAATTATGGCAAGCGGATGTGGCCCTTTAGCTTGGATCGATTTCATTGGTGCCGCCATTATCAATACTTCTAAATTTATCTTTGGCTTAATTCACGGTAAAGAAACAACTCCTTCTGCAGATGGAAATCTTGCGAATATCGAACATTTAATGCAAAAAGAAGAAGCTTCTACTGAACCTTCTAACAAAAAATTCAACTTTGGATCTACGCTTTCAAAAATCAAAAGCTTTAAAAAACCATCTACAGATGAACATCCTCAAGAAATCAATCGATCTCATGATGATCATCACAATGTACATAAAGAAACTATCTCTACTCATTATCGCACTGCAAAGCATGAGCCAACATTGGCTGCTAGTTCAGCAAGAGCAACAAAAACAGAACCTGCATTTTCTTCTAAAATTGGCAGCACCAATAATGTTACACCTCAATTTGAACCTCAAGTTGATGAAGATGGACAACCAAAACTCCCTTCTATATTTAAACGACCAACCATCAAATCTGCGCCACAAGAAGATCCTGTTCTAGCTCAAGAACATAAAATACAATCTCTTTCTAGTTGGGCAAATGATTCAACGCCTGAGCCTATCGCTCAAGAAATAACAGCTCCTATTGTTGAGCCAATTTCAACGCCAGAAACAACTCCATATCTTGAGGAAGAGATTGCTATTCCTGAAGAAAAAATTGAGCAAGCTTCTTCATATCAAGCATTTTTCGAGCCTGAAGAACAGCAAGCGGCCGTTGAACCATCGATGTTTTCACAGCCGACAAATTATGCGGACTACAAACCAAACCTACCAAGAGCAGGCTTGCATCAAAGTGATCAGGACTTTAATGCTTTCTTAGAAACACTAGAAAAATATCATTCTCCAGAGGCTCAAGAAGCACCAATAGCAACTGCTTTTGATTCAATCACAGGCCCTAATGCAACCTCTTATGAAGAATTTCCTGAAATCACTGAAATCGCAATTAATAATGATCCTATCATTGAAGTTCAAAACAAAGATGAAGTTTCTTTGCCTGAAATCAGTGAAATTCCAACCTTCGAATTTGTTCCTGTCGAAGAAAAACCATCTGAGCCTGCTCAACCAATAATAGAAGAATATAAACTGGAACCAATCGCAGTTAAAACAGAGCCGACTTGGACGCCTTTTGTACCCGAAGAAACCTTCGATGAGCCTGAAGTTACTGCACCCGAGCCAATTATTGAAGCACCCAAAGCTAACATCATCATGCCGCCTGTACAAATGCCGACAGAAATGAGTGCCAATAAAAAAGCTGAACTCTTGAAACACTTCCCTATGGCTGGCCAATTACCACCTTTAAGTTTATTAGGTGATCCACCACCTTCATATCATCAATATGATGTGGACGAATTAAATGACATGGCGCAATTAATCGAAGAGCAACTTAAAAACTTCTCCATTAAAGTTAAAGTTGCCAATATTGAACCTGGTCCTGTTGTCACTCGCTTTGAGCTTGATCTAGCGCCTGGTGTGAAAGTCGCACAAATTAATAACTTGGACAAAGATATTGCGCGCGGCTTATCTGTGACCAGCGTACGCGTCGTAGATATTATTCCTGGCACAAGCTATGTCGGCTTAGAAATTCCTAACAAAAAACGTGAAATCGTCTATTTCAAATCTGGCTTAGAATCTGAGCAATACCAAAACTCAGAAGATCCATTGACATTGATCTTAGGTAAAAGTATTTCAGGTGAAACTGTTACCGCTAACCTTGCAAAAATGCCGCATGTTTTAGTGGCAGGAACGACCGGTTCAGGTAAATCAGTGGGTGTAAATACAATGCTACTCAGCATGCTTTTCAAAGCTAGACCTGAAGAGCTACGTTTAATCTTGATTGATCCTAAAATGCTGGAGTTATCCGTCTACAATGACATTCCTCATTTATTAATTCCAGTCATCACTGACATGAAAGAGTCAGCAAATGCACTCCGCTGGTGCGTGGCTGAAATGGAACGTCGCTATATGTTGATGAGCCAATTAAAAGTAAGAAACATCGCAGGATTCAACCAAAAAGTTCAAGATGCCATTGATGCTGGCCAACCAATCATCGATCCTTTATGGCGCAGAAGCGAACACGTTTCTGATACAGAAAACCCACCTCTATTGGAGAAACTTCCATTTATCGTAGTTGTAATCGATGAATTTGCAGACATGATGATGCTTGTGGGCAAAAAATGTGAAGAATTGATTGCTCGTTTAGCTCAGAAAGCTCGTGCATCAGGGATTCATTTAATCTTAGCAACCCAGCGCCCTTCTGTGGACGTTATTACCGGATTAATCAAAGCAAATATTCCGACACGAATCGCTTTCCAAGTATCCAGTAAAATTGACTCTCGTACAATTATTGACCAACAAGGCGCCGAAGCATTATTGGGTAATGGTGATATGTTATATGCACCATCAGGCATCAACTTACCAATTCGTGTTCATGGTTCCTTCATTGATGATCATGAAGTGAATAAAGTTGCAGAATTCTTAAAATTAACTGGCGAACCTGATTATATTGAAGATATATTGCAAGAGCCAACAGAGCCAATTCCGGGCTTATCACCTGAAGCATCTGGTGTTGTACCCAATCCTTCAGATGAACAAGACCCATTATTTGATGAGGCGGTAAAAATTGTTGTGAAATCTAGAAGAGCAAGCATCTCTTTCATTCAAAGAAAATTGCGTGTAGGCTACCAAAGAGCTGCTCGTTTGATGGAAGAAATGGAAGAACTTCGCATCGTAACACCACCACAATCAAATGGTAACCGTGAAGTTTTAATGGCCGCAGAAAATGATGATTATTGATTAGTGAAATTAGGAGAAAAAAATGTTTAATGAGTTATTAATCAATGCACCCACAACAGTTAAAGCAGTTCCTATTCATTTATATGAAAAACTATCAGATTTATCGCTTTCTGCATTCGAAAAAAATTGGATTTATCCTGCATTAGACAATGAGCCTGAAATTCTACCCATTCCAGATGAAACAGGTGCACTCAATAAAATACTCGTTAAGATCGATGCCAATGAAAAAATGTTCTCATTGGGCAACTTTTATAGCAAAGCGCCAAAAGGTGTTTATTACATCGCGGATGATAATTTATCACTAGAAGCACAGCGCCAATTATTATTAGGCTTTGCTTTGGGTGCGTATCAATATCATGAATTCAAAAAAACCAAACAAACCCACGTTCAAATTGTATTCCCAACTGAATTGGATCACATTAAGCTCGCGAATGAAATTGAAGCTCATTACATTACAAGAACGCTCATTAACCGCCCTGCTAACAATTTAAATCCTGAAACACTGACACAATACGTGCAAAATTTATTCTCTTCTCAAAAGTGTGAGATCAACGTTATTCAAGGTGACAAATTATTAGAGCAAAATTTTCCTTTAATTTATCACGTTGGGCACGGCAGTGAATTTGCACCAAGACTTATTGAAATCAATTATGGTTCTGAATCAGATCCTAAATTAACCATCATTGGCAAAGGTGTCACATTTGATAGTGGCGGTTTAGACATCAAACCATCAGGCGCGATGCGATTAATGAAAAAAGATATGGGTGGCGCTGCTCATGCTTTAGCATTGGCTCATTGGATCATCAAAGAAGAATGGCCTGTACGATTACACTTATTATTGCCAATCGTTGAAAACTCAATATCAAGCACTGCAATGCGACCTGGCGATATTATTCAATCTCGTAGCGGTATTACGGTAGAAATTGATAACACTGATGCTGAAGGTAGATTGATTTTAGCGGATGCTATTACTTATGCTGCTGAAAAAAATCCCGATACCATTATTGATTTTGCAACCTTAACTGGTGCTGCAAGAGTTGCACTTGGCAGTGAAGTTCCTGCTTTATTTTCCAATAATGATCAATTAGCATTCAATTTAGTTGATTGTAGCCAAAAACAGACGGATGATATGTGGAGATTACCGCTACATAAACCATACAATGACTGGATAGAAAGTAAATTTGCTGATATTTTAAACACATCGACTCAACCTTACGGTGGAGCGATCACCGCAGCGCTTTTCCTAACTAATTTTTTAAGTGATAATATTCCTTTTGCACACATTGATGTTATGGCATGGAATGTACGTAATCGTAAAGGTAGACCAATTGGTGGCGAAGCAATGGGTTTACGGGCATCATATTATGGCTTAGCTCAACATTTTGAGATCGATCGATGAAAAATTTAATTCTAAAAACCCTTATCTTTGTAATGCTACCAATATTTGGTGGCATTAATTCTATGGCCTTTGCAAATACTGGATTCTCTGCTTTAGTGATAGAGCCAAAAACAGGCAAAGTAATTTATGAGCATAATGCCAATCATCGTCGCTATCCTGCTTCATTGACCAAAATGATGACGTTATATATTTTATTTGAAGAATTATCTAAAAATAAAATATCCATGAACCAGCGCATTAATATCACTCAAAAAGCTGCTTTAGCAGAATGTTCATGTTTAAGATTGAAATCAGGCAAGCGCTTACAACCCGGTGCTAGCATTACAGTTGAAACGGCCATTAAAGCGTTAATCGTACAATCCGCCAATGATGTTGCTACATCTGTTGCAGGTTTTATCAGCGGATCAGAAGATCAATTTGCTGTGCGTATGAATCAAACTGCTAAAAAATTAGGCATGAAAAACACTAATTTTGTGAATGCTCATGGCTTACCACATGATAATCAATACACAACAGCACAAGATATGGCAACTTTAGGTGTCGCGCTATATGACCACTTCCCTAAATATTATCCGATGTTTAAATTAAGTAGCTTCCAGTTTGATGGTCGTGAAATTCGTGGCCACAACCGTGTCAACCAAAGATTGGTCGGTGCTGATGGTATAAAAACTGGCTACATTAGAAAATCAGGCTCAAACTTAGTAGCAAGCGCACAACGTGGCAACACTAGACTGTTCGCCGTTGTGATTGGTGGTCGAAATACCGCTTCTCGTGATGACATTATGGTTGATATCGTGGATGCTTCTTTTGATGCATTAAAACGCAATAGCCGTAATCCGTCTATTTCACCAATTATTACCGAAGATATGTTGGTTGGTTACAATCCTCAAAAAAATCCTAAACCGAGAGCTATCCAGCCAACCAATAGAAAGAATGCGGTTCAAATTGCAACGACAGATACAACGCCTGATATCCCTACAATCAAGTTAATCTCTTCTCAAACTCAAAATATCAATCCTGCAGTGCTTAATGCTCCTGCTTCTATCCAAGTTGGCGCTTACAAGAATCGTAAATCAGCTCAAGATAGAGCAAGAGTTGCTCATCGCAAATTAAAACAAGGAACGATTGATATTGTATTAATAGATAACCTGTATCGCGCAAGACTCTCGGGCTTTAACTACGAGAATGCTACTAATGCATGTAATCAATTAAAACAAAGTGGTAACGACTGTTTAGTCATTAAAAAATAGCCTCAAGCTATTACCAAATAGAGAAATAAAATCTACCAACTAGGGGCTGTTGAACATTTGAATTCAAAATAAAAAATAGCGAGCGGTATAATATTATCGCCAAACAAAATTAACCAC
>CANRJJ010000050.1 GCA_947630895.1 uncultured Wohlfahrtiimonas sp.
TAGAAAATGCACCTATTGAAGAAATTGAAGAAGTTCTAGATTTCTGTACTCAAGTTGGTTTGCCTGTAACGATCGAAGAGCTAGGTTTTGAAAATGATGCTCCTAACTATTATGAAAAACTCAGAGAAGTTGCTGAATTGAGTTGTGCAGAAGGTGAAACGATTCACAATATGCCATTCAATGTATCGCCAGATGATGTTTATGCTGCAATCTTAACCGCAGATAAAATGGGTCGTGATTGGTTAGATTTAAATAGCGAAGATGATGATTACTAGAATTGATTAAAACATCTAATAAAAAAGCTCGAATCAATCGAGCTTTTTTACCATCAAAATCTTAAACTTTGCCAACTTCGTAGTCAAATGCTAAGAATGAATCACTGCCCTCTTTATCCAATAAAGTGCGAAGCTCCTGCCCTACTTTTACATGTTCAGGATGAACCAAATATTCATCGCGCTCCGCTTCAGTGTCAAACTCCATATAAAATGCATGATCAAAGCCTTTATTTCGCTCAGCTGAACCATTGTATTTGCCGTAATCAAATGACTTCATCGCAGGCAATACTGATTCTAAAGCACCAATTTTATTAAAAATTGCTGTGATCTGTGCTTCTGTAATATTTTTTGCAAAACGTACCAATACAATATGCTTAACCATAAATCTCTCCTGATGAATAAAATATTATTTATTGCCTCGTGCCGTTAATGTCGCGCCCATAGATGCAACAATAATTGCCGCCAAACCTGCCCATTGCACAGCAAACAAATGCTCACTTAAAAATATAATGCCGAAAATTGCACCAACCGCAGGCTCTGCACTGCTTAATAAGCCATAAGTTTTAGATGGAATGTGTGTCATGGCGACCATTTCTAATGCAAATGGAATGGCAGATGATAATAATGCCACTGTTAATCCCAATAGCAAAACATTTGGTATTAATAAGTTTGTACCTTCTACAATGATTCCAACAGGCGCAAATAAAATCGCCCCTAGAATCATACCCGCCGATACAATAGGAATGCCATATTCCTTGCCGACTTTACGGCCAAAAACGATATAAACCGCCCACCAAAAGCCCGCGATTAAAGCGTATAACACGCCTTTAAAATTCACATTATTCACTTCATCACCGATTGGTAACAAAAGGAATAACCCTAAAACAACTAAAGCTATCCAAATAAAATCGATCGGACGACGAGAAAATAAAAGCGCCACAGATAATGGACCAATAAATTCAATGCCAACCGCAATACCTATAGGAATTTCTTTCAGTGCTTTATAGAAAAAGAAGTTCATTGCACCCAATGCAACGCCATACACTAGAAAGTTTTTAATGTTGCCTTCTTTAAATTTAATTTTCCACGGCTTAAAAACAAACAATAAAATTAATGCTGCAAAGCCTAAACGCATTGATGCAGCGCCTTCTGCCCCCACTAATTCAAATAATTTTTTAGCAAAAACTGCACCGCCTTGAACCGTTAAAACAGCAAGCAGAAAAACACCCACAGCCCAAGGTGCAAAAGAATCTTTATTTTCCATGTATCACGACTTTAATTGATGAAATGAGCTCTCGATGAGAGCTAAAACGATATTAGATCATATAACTTTTAAAGCTGAAACTTATCTTTGTTCATAATATTTTTATTATTAAAGATATATGTCACCCATAGCTAAGATGCATAAATTTTTATCAATTTTGATTGTGTGATTTCTTTTATTCAATCTAACTTTTTAACTTTTCGCACATAGTACATAGATAAAATTAAAAGCATGCTTGTGCATATTCATCGATAAAAATAATATAAATCAACATCATAAATTTCTCTTATCGATATTTCATGAATGCAAACTCTATACAGATCATAATGATATATGTCAAAAGTCTATAATAATCTATGAATTACCACTTGTGTGAAACTATGAAAAATATAAATATCATGTAGAATAACAATCATTATCATTCGTGCATGAGTTTCATTTATGAAGGACTTTTACTAACATGAGAAAATGGCATCTTTTTCTCATCCTAATTATTTTATCTATAATTTCTCTTTTTATTGGCAACACAAATATTTCTATCTCAGATGTGTTGCGTTTTGAAATGACAGAAACGCAGATTCAAGTCTTTTTAGTGAGCAGAATACCTCGATTGATGAGCATCTTAATTGCAGGAGCAAGCCTAAGTATTGCTGGTTTGATTATGCAAAAACTGAGCCAAAATCCATTTGTATCACCCACAACAGCAGGCACAATGGAATCTGCAAAACTCGGCATTTTGATCTCTTTATTACTATTCTCAAGCGCTGGAATCCTTGTCAAAATGGCATTAGCCTTCGGATTTTCACTGCTTGGCACATTCATATTCATGAAAATATTAAGCCATATCCGCTACAAAGATGTGGTCTTTGTACCATTGGTTGGCTTAATGTTTGGTGGCATCATCGCTTCAATCGAAACATTCATCGCTTATAAATATGATCTCATCCAAAATATTTCATCTTGGTTATTGGGTGATTTTTCCATGGTGATGGCTGGTCGTTATGAGCTGTTATATTTATCGATTCCTTTAATGATCATCGCTTATCTATACGCAAACCAATTTGCCATCGCAGGCATGGGTGAAGATTTTGCGAAAAATTTAGGGCTTAAATATTACCAAGTCATTAATATTGGTCTTGCTATCGTAGCGATGATTACTGCAGCTGTGATTTTAACTGTCGGCATGATCCCATTTTTAGGGCTAATCGTACCAAACATCGTTTCTATTTATAAAGGTGATAACTTAAGAGAAACATTGCCCTATACGGCTCTCTTAGGCGCTATCATTATTTTAACCTGTGACATTATGGGCAGAATTTTGATCGCGCCTGCAGAAATACCAATCAGTGTCACAGTGGGTATTTTGGGTAGCACACTATTTGCATGGTTACTCTTCAAAAAGGCATCAACAGCATGAGTAATCGTACAAAACTTTTAATTTTATTGGGCTTAACCATTGCTAGCACTCTGCTATTTGTATTCTACAAATTGGGCTTGCATTGGGAATATATCTTTAGTGATTGGCAGAAATTTTTAGAAGGCACTGGCTACCCTTTGAATAAGCGCTCAGAAAAAGTCTTTGCAATGATCATTGCAGGCACTGCGATCGCTTTTTCCACAGTTATTTTCCAAACTGTGACGCACAATCGCATTTTAACGCCCAGCATCATCGGGCTCGATTGGCTATTTCTATTAGTACAAACGCTTTTAGTATTCTTCTTAGGTGGCCGAAACTTCGCGATGATCAGCAATGAATGGATGTTTTTAATCTCCATCGTGACTTTAGTTGGATTCTCGGTAGTACTCTTTAAAGTGATGCTTGGCAAAGAAGGTCGCTCCGTTTACTTCTTATTACTCATGGGGATTATTCTAGGTTCATTATTCAATAGCCTATCGACATTCATGCAAGTATTGATTGACCCTAATGAATTTCTCTTAGTTCAAGACAAAATGTTTGCAAGCTTCAACAATGTACAAGTGAAATTATTGTGGTGGGCTTTAGGTATTTTAGTGCTGACCATTGCAGCTTTCTTCCCATTCATTCGTTATTTAGATGTGCTCTCTTTAGGTAGAGATCAAGCTTTAAACTTAGGTGTTTCTTACCAACGAATGGTGAATTTAACATTAATCGTGGTCGCTATTTTAACGGCATTATCTACAGCCTTAGTTGGCCCAATCACATTCTTAGGCTTGCTAGTGGTCAATATCACTTATGAAGTCTTTAAAACTTATAAACACTCTGTGCTCATTGTTGGCTCGATTCTCATCAGCATTATGACATTGGCTTTAGGGCAATTACTCGTGGAACGTTTCTTCACATTCTCCACAACATTGAGCGTAATTATTAACTTCATCGGTGGTATTTACTTTATCTATTTACTACTAAGGGAGAGCAAATAATGGTAGAAGTTAAAAATGTTTCTAAAACATTTGGTCAGCGTAAAGTCGTTGATAATGTATCTATTACAATTCCTTCCAATAAAATCACATCTTTAATTGGTCCAAATGGTGCGGGTAAAAGTACATTATTGGCAATGATGAGTCGTTTAACGTGCTTAGATCAAGGCGACATTCTGATTGATGGTAAAAATATCAAAGAATGGAACAATGAATTATTGGCTCAGAAAATATCTATCCTTAAACAAGCCAATCATTTGAATCTTCGCATTACTGTGAAAGAGCTCGTTTCATTTGGTCGCTTCCCTCACAGTAAAGGTCGCTTAACACCTGAAGATCATCACTATATTCAAACAGCCATTGAATATTTAGGCTTAACCGAGCTTCAAAATAAATATATTGGTGAGTTGAGTGGTGGACAACGTCAATGCGCATTCATCGCAATGGTTGTGGCACAAAATACTGACATCATCTTTTTAGATGAACCATTGAATAACTTAGATATGAAACACTCTGTAGAAATTATGCAGGTGTTACAAAAATTAGTGCGTGAAAAAAATAAAACGATCGTAGTTGTGATTCATGACATCAATTTTGCATCATGCTACTCCGATCACATAATAGCCCTCAAGAATGGCGCACTCGTTCATGAGGGAGAAACAGGGAGAATCATCGATTCCCATATCTTAAAAGATATTTACGATATGGAGATACCGATACAGTTGATCAATGACAAACGCATCTGCGTCTATTTTTCTTAAACACTATCTTTAACTTTTAAGGAGTTATGAATGAAGTCATTTAAAAAAGCTGCATTAGCCTCTGCACTAGTATTATTTATTGCTGCATGTGGTAACGAACAAAAAACTGAAAACACTGTTTCTGAAACACAAACAACGACAGCTCCAGCGGCTCAAACTGCAACACCTGCTACTGCGACAGAAATGACGGTTAAACACGTTTCAGGTGAAACTACTGTTAAATTAAATCCTCAAAGAATTATTGCATTTGATTTTGGTTCATTAGATACATTAGAAGCATTAGATGTTGATGTGATCGGCATTCCGAAAGCAAACATTCCATCTTATCTTTCAGAATACAAAGATGATAAATATGTAAACTTTGGTAGCTTAAAAGAGCCTGATTTTGAAGCAATTTATGCAGCAAAACCTGACTTAATCATTGTTTCAGATCGCCAAGAGAGCATCTATGATCAATTTTCTGAAATCGCACCAACCATCAACTTAAACATTAATGTAAACAACTACTTAACTTCTTTAGATAGCCATGTAGATACTTTAGGTAAATTATTTGGTAAAGAAGATGAAGCTCAAGCTCAGTTAAAAGCATTGCAAGAAAACATTGATGCTGTAAAAGCTAAAACAGCAGAAACAACTGATACAGCGTTAATCTTATTGGCAAATGATGGCAAAGTTAGCGCATATGGCCCAGGTTCTCGTTATGGCTTTATTCACGATACTTTAGGCTTTAAACCTGCGGATGATTCTATTCAAGTATCTCGTCACGGCCAAAACGTGACATTCGAATACGTGATGAATTTAAATCCTGATTATATTTTTGTGATCGATCGCAGCGCTGTTGTGAGCACTGGCACTGGTGAAACATCAGCAAAACAATTGGTTGAGAATGATTTAGTTAAAAATACGAAAGCATTCCAAAATGGCAAAATTGTTTATTTAGATCCTAACGTTTGGTATTTATCAGGCGGTGGATTGAAATCAACGCAAATCATGGTTGATGATATCAGTAAAGCATTAGAACAATAATCAAAAAAAAGCCTCTGAAATCAGAGGCTTTTTTATATTGAATCGTTTATTTAAATGGGTTCAATGATTCTAAAAATGACGTCAACGGATAATGAACATCAAACACTCTTAAAGTGACTGGTTTGCTGTCTGCATCTTTAAACACCCAATCCACAGTAACCGTTGAATTAGCAGGAATCTCTAAATCCCTTGCATTCTTATAGGTTTCATCCGTTGCAAAATGTGCTATCTCTGCTTCGTTCAATGTAATCAAATCAGTTTTACCCATCAATGCATCAAATTTCACAGGTTTATCTGTTAGATTTTTCAATTGAACTTTGACAGCAAAAGTATTGTTTTCAAGATTTTCAGTTTCTACAACTTCGACTTCTAGATATTCTGTCAATGTCTTTTCATCAGAGACATTGTGAGTTGCTTTAAGATCTTCAATCGAGTTTTTAATGCTATCGCCAGCGTTATGCAAGCCTTCTTTAGCATCGTGTGATAACTCACTCGCTTTATCTTTTGTAGCACTCCAGCCTTCTTGGATATTGTGTGCAACATCATCTTTAACTTTGATTAAATCTTCTTTCACACTGCCTTCTTCTGCTGTAGCGATAGAAAAAGTTAAAAGTAAACTGCTAACTAATACTAGTTTTTTCATAATATCTCCTAAGGTTTGTGAATAGTAGATCCTACACATTTACAATAAATATTTATTTTTAATAATGCAATAGTATAATTATTTATAAAATCTAATTTGTTTATTTATAAATAATATTATCCACACCATCATTCTATATACAGAACGATCTTTACCATTTTCTCTTCTGTAAAATTTAACTTTTGATTGTTATAGTATTCAATGTTCAGTTATTTATACTTTTATTTTAGGAGATTATTACTATGAAAAAGATTCTATTATCAGGTTTAGTATTATCAATGTTTGCTGGTGCTTCATTTGCAAATGAATACAAATTAGATCCAATGCATACAAATGCACGTTTCAACATTGATCACTTCGGTACTTCTACAAATCACGGTGGTTTCTACAACATCGAAGGCGTTGCAACTTTTGATCCTGCTAAACAAGTAGGTGCTATTGAAGTTGTGATTCCTGTAGCTACTTTAAACACAGGCACACCTGAATTTGCGGGCCATATGAAAACAGCTGATATCTTTGATGCTGAAAAATTTGAAACAATTACATTCAAATCAACTGAATGGGTTTTTGATGGTAATAAACCAACAGAAATCAAAGGCGATTTAACAATGATGGGTAAAACTAACCCAATCACATTGAAAGCAACTAAATTCAATTGTTACGACAATCCAATGGTAAATGCTGAAGTTTGTGGTGGCGACTTCTCTGCAACGATTGATCGTACACAATGGGGCATCAACTTCTTAGTAGATGCTGGTATTCCTAAAGAAGTTGATTTACAAATTCAAGTAGAAGCTGTAAAACAATAATTTAGCCAAAGATTAACATTATCGAAATAGCCATTTCCCCCGAAATGGCTATTTTTTTTATGCCTCGAAAAAGTAGATTCATACAAATATCAGCTCAATAGTGTTATTGTTCTCACTGTTATTTCTCATTCTTTATTAAAGGCAAATCATGGATTTTTTTTGGATACTCTTCCCTATTTTCTCTATCTTCATAGTAGGCTTTATTGCACAGAAAATATTGAGATTTGATATTCAAAACTTATCGAAAATGTCCTTATATGTTCTCTCGCCTTTTCTGGCTTTCAAAACGTTCTATACCTATGAACTCAGCATCAATTATCTCTATCTTGCATTTTATGTCTTTGGATTGTGCATTGGATTAATCATATTAGTCAGTATTTGGTCTAAAATCATGCGCTACTCCGAGAGTATTCGCTGCGGCATGATTTTAAGTGCCTGCTTTATGAATAACGGTAACTATGGCGTACCTGTTATTTTGATGTTTTTCGGTGCAGCTGGTTTTAACTTAGCCATCATCTTATTAGTATTACAACAGTTCGTGATGAGCACAATTGGCATTTATTACGCTGCCAAAGGAAGTGATCGAGCGAATGATGCATCTTCAGTTAAGTATGCTTTAATCCGCGTGATCAAAATGCCTGTCGCTTATGGCGCATTATTGGGAATGATTTTTCAGTTATTGCATGTACCTTTAGCTGAATCTGTCATGACTTCCATCACAATGATTGGTGATTCATCTATTGTGGTGATTATGATTATTTTAGGCATGCAATTAGCAATGATTCAAGTGCGTGAAATTGATCTGCCAAAATTATCAGTTTCTTTGATCATTAAAATGGTGATTTCACCAATCTTGGCATATTTCTTAGTCATGCCTCTACCTTTGCCTGAAACTTATAAAATAATCTTAATCATTTTAGCCGCAATGCCGTCAGCAGCGAATACAACGCTTCAAGCAGTATTCTTCAATACTCAACCTAAACTTGTATCTAGCGCAACATTCATCAGTACTATTTTAAGCTTGATTACATTACCGATTGTATTATGGCTCTTGGGTGTTTCCATACCATAATGACTTAAGATCGATTGGCTCTATGGTTTTGAATAGAGCCAATGATGATAACAATAATCAAAAGTACTATAGAACCTAAGCCAAATACTGCCAAATATCCCATTGCACTCACGGGTTCAATCCACCAATATAATAAAATATATGGGATCGCCATTAACGCGATGATGATAAATATTAATAGTACAAATAAGATTGGCATGATGAATCCTATGGATGATCAAATAACCATGAGTTAAGCAAAGCAAATGGTTCTCTGATATAAGCGGTAATCAAAGATCTTGTATCGGTTGGTGTTACTGCCGCTAAACCTGATACTTGTTTAATACCAGAACGCATGGCTAACATCACTGATCTTGGTAAGTGAAAATCATTGGTAACAACAACAGCACTCTCTATTTTCAATAGTTTCATCGAATTCACAAATTGATGAGCTGTACGCGTTGATTGATCTTCCAATAAAATATTTTCGGCAGGTATGCCAAGCTCAATGAGATACTCGCGCATCACTTCAGCTTCACTCTTTTCTAAACCTTGTGTTTTTCCACCACTGACAATCACAGCAACCTCAGGCTCCTCTAACCAATATTGATATGCCATTTCTAAGCGATTTTTAAGTGCCTGTGTGGGCCTTAAAGGATTGCCCTCAAGGTGATACCCTAAAACAATGACTGCATCCGCATCATAGTTTGCATGGATATTTTGTACTTGAGCATGAATAATCCCATTACCAATAACAATAACGGCAAGACATGCTAAGAAAAATATGGATATTCCATGACGAAAATTACGGACACAAAAAAGGGTAAATGATAATAGTGGATGTTCTTTGTTTGTCATTTACCCTTCTCTTAAAACTTCTTAACCATCAATCTGTGACATCAAGCTTAACATTTCAACAACTGTAACCGCAGCTTCTGCACCTTTATTGCCTGCTTTTGTACCTGCACGCTCTAAAGCTTGCTCTATGCTATCTACTGTCAATACACCAAAAGCGATTGGTTTATGTTGCTCTAAGCTAACATGTGCAATCCCTTTAGTAACTTCATTAGAAACATATTCAAAATGAGGTGTAGCACCTCTGATCACAGCACCCAAGCAAATAATAGCATCAATATCAGCTTTTTTCGCGAATTGTTGTGCAATTAATGGAATTTCAAACGCACCTGGAACCCAAGCCAATTGAATATTTTCTTCTGCTAAACCGTGTCTTTTTAAAATATCCACAGCACCTTCAATTAATTGCTTTGTAATCAAGCTATTAAAACGACCTGCAACAATCGCAATTTTTTTATCTTTGATCGACAACTGACCTTCAATAATACGCATTCTGATATCTCCTAAGTGAATATAAAATTATAAATAGTGACCCATTTGAGTCGCTTTAGTTTCTAAGTAATCTTTGTTTTCCTGAGTTTCGAATTTTGGTGTTGGAACTCTTTCAATCACTTCAATTCCATTGGCACGCAATGCTTCTACTTTCTCTGGATTATTCGTAATGATTTTGACTTGGTTTTGGTCAAAATATTTCAAAATTTTTGCTGCAATTGTGAAGTCACGGCTATCTACCGCGTGACCCAATGACAAGTTTGCATCAATTGTATTTTGCCCTGCATCTTGTAATGCATAAGCACGGATTTTTTCAGATAAGCCAATGCCACGACCTTCTTGGCGCAAATAAATCATCATGCCATTTTCTGCATCCGCAATCGTTTTTAAACCAAAATTCAACTGTGCTTGGCAATCACATTTAATCGAATGGAAAATATCACCCGTTAAACATTCAGAGTGAATGCGCATTGTTAAAGGTTTATCGGCTTGTGCATTAGCATTGCGTAACACAACATGCGGCTCTTCACCTTCGCTATTTGGGAAAGTATAAATAGTGAAATTACCATATTCTGTTGGCAAGTTAGCCTGACTGATTGGCTCGATGCTTGCTGATTTTTCTAATAACCAATTGCGATAATCTACGATGTCTTGAATCGTGATGAATGGCATGTTCTCTTTTTCACTCAAAGCCACTAAATCATTGTGACGGGCCATCGTGCCATCTTCTTTTAAGATTTCACAAATCACAGCAGCTTTCGTTAAACCTGCCAATTCCATCAAATCAACACTTGCTTCAGTATGACCACGACGCACCAAAACACCACC
Organism: uncultured Wohlfahrtiimonas sp.; assembly: GCA_947630895.1. Taxonomy (GTDB): domain Bacteria; phylum Pseudomonadota; class Gammaproteobacteria; order Cardiobacteriales; family Wohlfahrtiimonadaceae; genus Wohlfahrtiimonas. The sequence goes on from CANRJJ010000050.1 coordinate 10,402, forward strand.
ATCTTTTGCGATCAATGGGAAAATATGTCCAGGTCTTTTGAAATCTTGAGGTTTTGTTGTTGCTTCTGATAATTTACGACACGTTAAAGCACGCTCTGCCGCTGAAATACCAGTATTTGTCGTCACATAGTCAACAGATACTGTGAAAGCCGTTTGATATTCATCTTGGTTATTCAAAACCATCGGATTTAAATCTAAGCGCATTGCAATTTCACGAGATACAGGCACACAAACCAAACCGCCTGCTTTACGAATCATTGTATTCATGTGCTCATCGCTACAATATTCTGCTGCAACAATGAAATCACCTTCATTTTCACGAGATTCATCATCCATTACGATAATGATTTCGCCACGTTTAATTGCTTCTAGTGCATTCTCTACACGTTGAATCGCCGCTTTCATATTAATATCCCCATTCTGCTAATTTTTCGTAACTTAAACTTGATTGCTGCTTATCCTTCAAGATGTATTTCCCGAGCTGATCAAATTCGATATTCACTTGTTGACCTTCTTTCAAAAGATGCAATGTCGTAATGTGGAAAGTATGTGGAATCACGCTAACGCTAAACGTCGTCGCTGTCACATCTGTCACCGTCAAACTAATACCGTTAATTGCGATCGATCCTTTTTCCACAACTAATTTTTGATACTCTTTCACTAAAGCAAAGCGCAACACATAACTATTTTGTAATTTTTGCAATGTTTGCAATGTCGTCATCGTATCGACATGGCCTGACACAATGTGACCATCCAATCTACTGCTAGCAATCATTGCGCGCTCTAGATTAATGGCACTGCCCATCGTTAACGCTGCAAATGTGCTCCTTTTTAAGCTTTCTGGCGTTAAATCCGCCCAAAAACCTTGAGCATCCATTTTTGTAACGGTTAAACAAACGCCATTGCTTGCGATGCTGTCACCAATTTTTGTATTGTCCAATACTGCTTTACAGCCAACTTTAATGGTAATAACATCGCCACGATTTTGTTTTGCTTGAAGTGTGCCCACTTCCTCAATAATTCCTGTAAACATTATTCAACATCCTTCAAAGTTGCAGATACATAAATAGAATTGCCTAATGTTTCTGTTTTATGAATCGTCATAATTGGCGCTTCAGATAACTGAGTAATGCCACTGTGATCCCATAATCCAGGTGCAGCTGAATCACCGATCAAGCGAGGACCATAAAACAGTGCAAAGTCATTCACTAAATTCTCAGAAATAAAGGCGTTGTATAAACTACTACCACCTTCCACCAATAAGCTCATAATGCCTTCGCGGTATAAAACTGATAATAATTTACGAACAGAAATTTCATCCACCGAAATAGGAATCAAACGAACATTTTTCTCATCTAATTCCGCTTGTAAATCAGGATTCAACTCACATTTTTGTGGATAAACAATCCATGTTTTCACTAAACCTGTATCAAATAACTGATAATTTGTATGATCAATGCCATCAAAATTACGCAGTAATAAAATTCTTGTTGGGTGAGAATAGCTGTAAGAAGGAATGCGAACGGTTAACGTAGGATCATCATTTAACAATGTCTTTTTGCCAATGATGATTGCATCATGCTCTGCACGCAGCTGATGACCTTTTAATCGTGCTTCTGTACCTGTAATCCATTGAGAATCACCTGTTTTAGAAGCAATTTTACCATCCAAACTCATGGCTGCTTTTAAGGTCACAAATGGTAATTTGGTCAATTGATTATAGAAAAAAATCCGATTAATTTTACGAGCAGATTCTAAATCAGCACAGATGACTTCAATGCCTTTTTCAAGCAGAAAAGCTTCACCTTGTCCTGCAACAGATGGATTAGGATCTTTTGTTGCATACACAACTTTTATAATGCCCGCTTTAACGATTGCCTCAGTGCATGGACCTGTTTTACCATGATGACAGCAAGGTTCTAAAGAAACATAAATCGTTGCACCTTTCACGTCTTTAGTCGCATTTGCAATAGCAACAACTTCAGCGTGTGCTGCACCTGCTTTGGCGTGATAACCTTCACCAATGACTCGACCATCTTTAACGATGACAGCACCAACATAAGGATTAGGCGAAACTGAGCCGACAGGAATAGTTGCTAACTCAATAGCCCTGTCCAAAAACATTAGATCCAACTCTGTTAATCTGTTCATATGCCCTCTAGCTATATTTATTTTGGGGCATCAAAACACAGAAAAATAACACACCATAAGAATTGGCACGTTGATAGAACATGTGATTTATCTTTTACCATCCAGACTGTACTGTCGGTTTTGGAATTACACCAAATCAGCTTTCGCTCGCGGACTATAACCGCCGGTCAGGAATTGAAGTTTCCTTCTCACCTTGCCCCAAAGATAAATTTTTATCAGGAAAAAACTCTAACACAAATATTGAGCTAGATCAAATCACCAAAATGGAACAGTTAGTTTCATTTTTCTTTATATAAAGCATTGTGTTGCACTAGGTAATCAATAAAAGCACGTACCTTCGCGGGTATGTAACGACTCCCCCCAGGATAAACAATATGGATATCTATCGGATCAGGTCTATGCTCCGCAAATAATTCAATTAAAGCGCCATTTTTTAAATCTTCTTCGATAGAGAAATCTAATATTTGCAAAATACCAAAGCCATTTTTGACAGTTTGAATCGCCCCCATTGGAGAGTCATATAGCATCGCAAAATTCAGATCTAATTCTTGCCCATCTTTAAATATCCAAGACATCGGATGAGCCATACCTGGAAATTTCATGCCTATGCAATGATGATGTGTTAAATCTTCCAGTGTTTTAGGTCTGCCATATTTTTTTAGATATGCTGGCGATGTCACAATTTTTTGTTTTGTTTTTGAAAATGGTTTTGCTACCAAGTTTAAATCGCTGATATTGCCAATGCGCAGTGCCAAATCCATATCTTCACGTATAAAATCAACGAAAGTCGTACTCAAAAAGACTTCAACCTTCAGTGTTTCAATATATTTTTCAATGAATCCATTTAAAGCTGGCGTTAGATAATTGATGGCTAAGCTATCAGGCAGGCTAATTTTTAAAACACCTCTAGGGACAGAGCTATCTAAAAGCTGCTGTTCTATCATTTGAATATTCTCGAGCGATTCTCGGCAAATAGAATAGTAACTTTTCCCTTCCTCTGTTAATCGCATTGATCTTGTTGAGCGTAAAAAAAGCTTAATCTTGAGCTTTTTTTCTAAACGGTTCACAGCCTTACTGACTGCCGATGGCGTGACATCCAAAGAAATAGAAGCCTCTGTAAAGCTATTACTCTCTGCTGCACGACAAAATATCTGAATATCATCCAACTCTAATACTTGTAATGGCTTTACCAACATATCTATCTGTTCCTTAGCGGCATATATCATTTTCCCAAAGGCAATAGTAGCAAAAAGCGCATTCTATTAATATACGCACAACTTCTAACTTTATTTAAAAAGGTAACAAAAATGACTTTAACTTTTGATCGTTGTATTGAAAACATTCTTAAAAACTCTGGCATTAATAGCACGCTCAGTTTTATCGGTAGAGCTCTTATGGCTTATCTATTCATCGTTGCAGGTTGGGCGAAAATTGGTGGTTATGCTGGTACTGCAGGCTACATGGAATCTAAAGGTATCCCTGGCAGTTTATTAGTTTTAGTAATCTTATTAGAATTAGGTGGCGGTTTAGCAATTTTAGTTGGTTACCAAACTCGTGCAATCGCTTTGTTCATCGGTTTATTCTGTATCGTATCAGGTCTTATTTTCCACGCAGCACCTGAAGAAGCAACAAACTTAATGAAAAACTTAGCAATGGCTGGTGGCTTCATCTATATCGCATTGCAAGGCGCAGGTAAATTCAGTATTGATCATCTTTTAACAAAAAATGCTTAATATTTTTTAAAAATATGCAAAAGCCACATTAACTAAATGTGGCTTCAGGTTGCTGACAAACTCCTGCAAATTTTGTAGGAGTTTTTTATAATCAGCAAATGCTAAAAGATCACA
>CANRJJ010000051.1 GCA_947630895.1 uncultured Wohlfahrtiimonas sp.
TATGAAGCAGTTCTATTATTACAAGAAATGCGCCATGGTCCAGCATTAAAGCGTCAAAAACAGTTGATTGGCAAATTGATGCGTGCTTTGGATGATGAAGATTATGCTCAATTATCTCGACGCTTAGATGGCTTACGCTCTGGCAGTGAACAACAAAAGATGATTGAAAAATGGGTGGAGAATAAAGTAGAGCGTTTATTGGCTTCTGATGCATCCGTTAATGATGAAATTGTAGAGCAATTAGATGATCTAGATTTTCAATACATGAGACAAATGGTTCGTAACTCTATTAATGAAATTAAAAAAGGTGGAAAGTCTCGCAGTCGTACCCTTTTATTTAGATATTTGCGTGACAAATTTGAAGAAAAGGCATAGTTAAAGTTTAAATTATCTATATAATGAGGCACTACACAGGTTTTTCTGAAAATTAGCCAATGGAATATAATAATTATGAGTAACTTTAAAATCATGGTCGTTGACGATAGTAGTACTGTCCGTAAAACAGCAGAACTAATCTTATCTAAAGAAGGATTTGAAGTCGTTTCAGAAATAGATGGTTTTAACGCTTTAGCGCATATCGAAGACATTAAACCAAATCTGATTTTTATGGATGTGATGATGCCTAATCTAGATGGCTATGATACTTGTCAGATTATTAAAGGATCACCATCAGTCTTATCTAAAACACCAGTGATTATGCTAACGAGTAAAGATAGTGCTTTTGATAAAGCAAGAGGCCATTTAGCAGGGTGCGATGCCTTTATTACTAAGCCGTTCACACGAGATGATTTATTGCATGTAATTGAGAAATTTAAAGCATAAGGAATCATTGAGTGACTGAAAACAACAGCATAATTAACATTGAAAATCCCAAAAATACCACTTTATATGAACAACAGCGAAAATATTTGGCTGTTGCTTTTTTTCTGTGTGGTATTTTTTTAGTCGGCTTTATTGTTTTTGCATTTGTCAGCTTACCTAAATATCAAACCAATCAAAATATTGTGCATTTATCGAAGGCTTATGAAACCATTCGAGAGATTGATTATTATGTAAATATTCAAGCGCAAGGTGGTCATTTAAGCGATGAAGTATTGAAAGAAAAAATAGCACTCACAACAGATACATTAAATAAAATTGAAAGTGGTGATGCAGCAAATATTAAAAGTATTTGGAATGAATTTAGAGTTTTAATCTCTGATCGTAGTTATGCTTTAAATAGTGTTAATAATGCCATTCAATTGCGACTACGTGCTGATACTGCAAGCAACTCGTTATATAAAATTTTAACAACAGTGTCAGAGCAATTGTCTACAACAGGCTCAGTTAGCTTAGAAACCATTCGGCATGTTGATCAATTGGCGAATGCGACCATTAGTTTACATGCAAATATTACAAGAGTAATGAGTAGCCGATCACAGGTAGAAATTAAAACAATTTCAGAATTAACGGATAACTTATCTCATGTACAAAAAGGATTAAATATTCTAGTTGTGGGTTCTCCTGTGGAAGGGATTCAAAGTCTAAAAGGTTCATTGGAAGAAGAGAGCATTATTGAATCACAATTTATTTTTACTCAATTAGCAAGAGACGTTACTGAACTTATTCAAGATGCGAGTGGCATCGTTTTGTTGAATCAGATGAAAGTTCGCTTGCAGGAAGAGAAAGATAAAATTCAAAATGCACTGCAACAAATGATTGATGATGCTTATGACTCACAGCAAGAATATATACAGACAACAAACCAATCTGTTTTCTATATATCATTAATCGCTTCAATTGGCACTGTAGTCTTTTTTACAATTTTTGCTTTTTTATTTTTAAGATTAAATAAATCTCGACTATTCATAGCTTCAGAAAAAGAGGCTAAAGAGCAGAAAATTGATGAAGTTATGCGAGTGTTGGATAAATTTATTATTTTGCGTGAGCGTTTATTACCACAGTTGGAAATAGTCTCTTCCTTAAATAATGAAAGTGATAGGATTCTTCAAAAAGGTCGAAAAGTACGAGAGTCGACAGAAGGTTTTGCCAATGCTCTAAAAAGTATGGATCATACTTATGAGTATCTAGAGCAATCCTTGACTCACGATTTGTCTTTAATTAAAACAGATACAGTTAACTTAGAAGAATTAAGAATCACATTGAAAAAACAATTAAAATTTTTCCTAGAGCGTAAAGAACAGTTGGTTAAGATGAAACAAGGTTCTTTGTTGGTGGATGAGTTTTTTATGGATGTTGTGAGTAATACAAATGACTCAGTGATTGCTTATCGAGAAGTTGAGCAAGAATTGATGTTAATTATTTCAGAAATTGATCAGTTAAACAGAGGATTGAAGGAATAATAATGGATAAAACAAATAATACAATTAAATTAACTGATTTAGAGCTTATAGAAGAATTGAAAAGTATTACGGCTAATTTACGTACTGCTTTAGAGGCATTGTTAGAAGATTCTGATGATGAAGCTGAAGAGAAAAATAAAATTGCTGAATCATTAGAAGAATTGGTCAATATGTTTACTGTTTTAAATTGGGATAAAGCAGTCGAATATACCAATCAAGCGTTGGAGGCAGTGCCAGCACTATCAGCTTTTGGCGAAGATGATGCAGAGAAAAAATTATTACGCTATTGCTTGGTTTTAGAGGAAGCTTTAGAAAGCCATGAAGATTTAGAATTTATTACAGAATCTAATATTATTGGTCAATATGAAATTGAGAATGATAGTGCCAATGATGAAATCAACGTTGCGTTACTGAAAGTTTTACGCACGTTGTATCAAAAGCAATTATTGCTATTGATTAAAAATAGTGACAAGACAATCCCCTTAAATGCGATAAATGCATTGAGTCGAGATATTGCTGTAGTTTTGCCGAAAATGAATTCAAGAGATTGGTTGCTGTTATCTTTTTATGTACAAGCATTGTTAGAACACCAAAAGAATTTAGATGTTGAAACTCATAGACTCTTGGCTAATTTGGATTTGCGATTGTCAGCTTTAATATCAAAAAGTGATGCTAATGTTGATATTTATCCAGATTTATTAAAAACAATTGAAACATTGCCTAATGGCTCAGTATTTATTGAAAATAATATTTTAACGCAGGATACATATTCCATTACGCCTTTAGTTTATAAGAAATTTGGTGTGGCGTTAAAAGATGAGTTGGTCAAAATACATGAACAATTAGAGCGTATTTATCTCGATCCTTCACAAAGATTGCGTTTAAATGAAACTTTTCCTTTTTTAGAAAAGTTACAAAGCATTCTAGATTTTATGGGATTAAAAAGATTAGCATTATTGATCGATATTGTTCTGAGTGATTTTAAAGAGTTGAATGAGCATCCTGTAGCAGATGAAAAGTTCAATGAGATTGTGAGTGAATTTTGGGTATTGGAGAGTTTCTTATCTAATCTTTGGTTGAGAAAAGATCAAGTTGTACCTTTGTCGTATCATGAAGCGCAAAACTGGGCTTATGCAAGTGCGAAACAGACTGCATTAAAGTTATTTACTGAAGAGTATAGAAAGATTCGTGAGGTTGTGACCAACACAACAGATAGTGCTGAGTTACTTGAACTGCAACAAAGATTATTCAAAAATGTTAAAGCTGAGAAGATTTTATCGATCTCTTATGGGCTGACTAAATATTTTGTCGACAACTTTATGTCTCAAGCTTTATCAAAAGAAGAGTTATTGGAAGTCACTTTGGCGATTGAATATATCAGTAACATGAACTTTGAAAATAGAGAAGTGGTGGATGATGTTGTTCACAGTGCCCAAGAAATTTTACAAAAGCACATTAACAATATTAATGCCTCATCAGTGAATGAAGAAGTCCAGAAATTTGATGCAGATGTCATCGAAGCATTTACTTCAGATCTGAATGATTTAGAGTATGAGCTCAATGTATTAATGGATCAAGGGATTGAAGAAAAGAATAATTACGATGATTTAATTCGTATTGTCCATACACTTAGAGGTAATGCTGAGATTGTACATTTAACGAATGTTTCAAAGTTGGCCGCAATTTTAGAGAATAATATGCGCAGTAATACATCATATAATCGTGATGTGATCGAGTTATACTACAAATCGGTATTAAATATTATTGAGCAATTTAAAGCATTTTTAGCACAAAATTAAGTAGGAGCTGTATTGATGTCTGACATAATTACCTTAAAAGATGTTTCGTTATCATTTGGAGAGCGAGTCATTTTTGATCAGATTTCAATGTCTATTCCCAAAGGTAAAATCACCGCAGTTATGGGGCCGTCGGGCACTGGTAAAACAACATTACTCAAGTTAATGACTCAACAGATTATTCCTCAATCAGGGAATATTTCTGTTATGGGAAAAGCGTTGAATAATATCTCTCGTAAAGAGCTATATGAATTGCGTAAGCAAATGGGGCTATTATTCCAATCAGGCGCATTATTCACAGATATGTCTGTATTTGATAATGTTGCCTTTGCGCTTAGAGAGCACACTGATTTATCAGAAGAGCTGATCAATACTTTAGTCTTGCTAAAGTTAGAAGCTGTAGGATTGCGTGCTTTAAAAGATGCTAAGCCATCTTCATTGTCAGGTGGGCAAGCGCGTCGTGTTGCATTGGCTAGAGCGATAGCCTTGGATCCTCAGCTTTTACTGTATGATGAGCCATTCACAGGGCAAGATCCTATCTCGATGGGTGTATTATTGAGATTAATTAAAAACTTGAATGATGCTTTGGATTTAACAAGCATCATTGTTTCCCATGATGTGGAAGAAGTTTTGAGTATTGCTGATTATGTATATATTTTAAGTGGTGGAAAAATTATTGCACAAGGCAGTGCAGATGAAATTAAAGCAGATCAAAATGTTTGGGTAAGGCAGTTTATTGAAGGATTGTCAGATGGACCAGTGCCATTTAATTTACCGACAACACCTTTAAAGGATGAGTTATTAGCATGAGATTTATAGAAACAACGGGTCAAAAAACAGTACAGTTTATTTCTTCATTGGGTGATAGTGTTGTATTTTTCTTCGCAATTATTAAGCACTTTACTTATTTATTTCAAAAACCAGGGTTGTTTGCCCGCCAAGTTTATCAACTAGGTATTTTATCCTTACCAATTATTTTGTTATCAGGATTATTTATTGGTATGGTTTTGGCATTTCAGGGCTATGTTAATCTTGTGAAATTTGGTGCTGAAGCTTCTGTCGGTACAGTAACTGCATTGGCGCTGTTTAGAGAATTAAGCTCGGTATTTACTGCATTATTATATGCAGGTCGCGCAGGCTCATCTTTAACTGCTGAAATTGGTTTAATGAGAGCAACAGAGCAATGGTCAAGTTATGAGATGATGGCGGTGGATCCCTATCGTTATATTTTATTGCCACGTTTAATGGCGGGAATTATCGTCGTTCCTATTTTGACAATACTATTTTCAGACATCGGTATTTTAGGTAGTTACTATATTGCAGTTGAAGTATTGGGCTTAGATGGCGGCGGTTATTGGTCGCAAATGCAGTCATCAGTGGTATTTTATGATGATATTTTTAATGGTGTGATTATTAAAAGTATTGTTTTTGGTTTGATTTGTAACTTGGTGGCATTGAGAGAAGGTTTGATGGGCAGTGCGACTTCAAGTGGTATTGCAAATTCAACCACAGCAACAGTTGTTAAAGCATCACTGTTGATATTGGCAGCAGATTTCTTATTAACAGCTTTGTTGTTCAGATAAAAATTAAATTTATAAGAAAACAATAAAGGATAATTAAAATGAATAGAATAAAACGAGTTTGGTTTCAGCTCTTTATTGTGCCTGCATTATTAATCTCTTGGGTGTATGCAGAGCTGGAAGCACCACCGCTGACTGATGATATCTTTCTGTATAAAACGATTCCTGGTGATAGCTTGTGGAATATTGCACAAAGGCATCTGCACAATATAAAGCTTTGGACTGAGCTTAAAAAAATTAATGAACTACCCAATGATGATTACATTGAACCAGGGACTTTAATTAAAGTGCCAAGACAATGGCTAAAAACAAATGAATCTACGGCAACTTTAGTCAATGCTGTGGGCGAAGTGAAAATTATTAATGGTAATCAACAAACATTAACTTTGGATCAAGATTTTACCAATAAAGATACGCTGATTTTAACAGCAGGCGATACCATTATCACGGGTGAAGATGGCTTGGCGACAATTTTATTTAAAGATGGCTCAAGATTGCTTTTACAAAGTGATAGCCAATTAATTTTGAATGATTTAATCGCGTTGGGCGATGGCTCTTTGAGCGATATTAAATTGCAGTTAGATAAAGGGCGATTAGAAAATCGTGTTTACTCAAGTCCTATTTCTAATACTAACTATGAAGTAAAAACTGCAACAGCAACGACATCTGTTCGTGGCACAACGTTTCGTATGGGCTTAGAGAATAATGAAAGTGTTACTGAAGTTGTCACGGGTAAAGTAGTTGCAAGATCGCAAGAAGGTGCAAAAAGCATGGCAGAATTAATGGCGGGGCAAGCCATTATTATTGCTAAAGATGGTGAAACAAAACGGGTAGAGATGTTGCCAGCGCCTGAATTTAGCCATTTTCCGCAATTAGTAGAAGCTGTGCCAATTCGTATTGAGGTTGCGCCAATAGAAAATGCAGTGGGTTATTCGAGTAAGATTATTCCTGTCGGTAAAGATCAGCAAGATGCGGTATCGAGTATGCGTTCTGAAGGTAACGCCTTATTGGGTGAAGATCTACCAGATGGCCGATATACCATGGTTGTGAGTGCGATTGATAAAGAAGGCGTCACAGGGCAGCCTGCGAGTTATGAATTTATTTTAAATGCACGTCCATTTGCGGCAGATTTGACTGCGCCTAGCAAAGAAGAAAAAATTCTTTTGAGAAATTTGCAGTTTAATTGGCAAAAAGTGAATGATGAAGCTAAGAGCTATTACTTACAGGTAGCAAGAGATAATACCTTTAGAGATATTGTGATCGATGCTGATAATTTAACTGAATCTACGTATAAACCTGAAAATTTATTGTCTGGCATCTATTTTTGGCGAGTTGCTTCTATCGATGAGAATGGAAAAAGAGGACCTTTCTCTGCTGATCAATCTTTTAGAATTTTGTTAGAAGATCCGAATCTAGAAAAATCGAATGTTAAAACGGTGGATGTGCAATTGGAATGGGCGCCATTGGAAGAGGGAACTCAATATACGATTCAGATTTCAGACAGCAGTGATTTCACTAACGTTTTATTAGAGCAGCAATTGGCAGATAATCATTATTATGTGGAAGATTTAACGCCTGGCACGTATTACTTTAGAGTTCAATCAACGGCAAAAGATGGATATGTCAGTGAGTGGGGCTTACCACATAAATTTGATGTTTTAGACATTGAATCAATCTCTGAAAAAATTCAAAAACAGTAACCAAATTCATTGAATGAAAAACTCCCATAAGATCGATTCTTATGGGAGTTTTTATTATGTAAATATTTTCTATTCTATGATCTTTCCAAGGCTTCGATTGGTGCCAATTGCGCCGCACGTCTTGCTGGGAAATAACCAAAGACAACGCCAATGGCTGTAGATGCACCAAGTGCAACCATGATAGAGATTAAAGAGAATCCAACTTTTAGATCAAGTTCGAGTTGATTGATGCCAAAACCTGCAGCATAAGCGACTAAAATGCCTACACAGCCACCCAATAAGCAGACAAGTACAGCTTCGATTAAAAATTGCATAGAGATGTCGCTTTTACGAGCGCCCACAGCCATTCTCATTCCTATTTCTTTTGTGCGTTCAGCCACAGAAACTAACATGATATTCATTACACCAATACCACCCACAATCAATGAGATCATAGCGATAGAGAAGATCAGGAAGCGCATGACAAATGTCGTTTCTTCAATCAGTTCTTTGAACGAATCAGCGGTAAAAATAAAGAAGTCTTTTATGCCATGCAATTGTGTCATTAGGCTTGTAAGGGTTTGCTCAGCCAATTTCATATCAATATCATCTTGAACAGTCACTGTGATATTACGTAAATAGCTTTGTCCCAATAAGCGCTTCATAGCCGTCGAATATGGAATGAAAACAGTTAGGCTGCTATATCCCCCTGTTTTTTGAGATTTTGACGTTGCAACACCGATAATACGCATTGGTAAACGATTTAAAGTGATTACTTCACCAATAGGATTCGATCCATCTGTAAATAGTTCATCACGCGTGCTTTCATCAATGACAACATCTAGGCTTAAATTTTCTTCACTTTCTTCATTAAAGAAAATCCCTTCAGCAGGAATATAGCCTTCAGTCTCAAAGTACTGTGTGCCAACGCCCATGACGGAAACATTTTTTTCGAGATTACCATATCTTGCCAAAGCATTGGTATTCACCACAGGGGTGACATTTTTAATGAATGATTGCTGACTTAAAAAGTTCACATCATTAGGCGTTAAGCTTCGCACTCTTCCTGATCTGGCATCACCAAAGCCACTGCCAGGATAAATGGTCAATGTACTTGTCCCCATTGAATTGATATTGCTTAAGATTTGATTCATGGTACCTTGTCCAATCGCAATAACCAACACAACGGAGGCGATACCAATAATAATGCCGAGCATGGTGAGGAAGGTCCTCATGCGTTGCATAGACATGGAAATCAGAGCCATTCTGAAAGCATTGATGATGCGATCAAACAGTAAAACCCATTCTGAAGCTCGTTTTTGAGTGAGCGTTGGGAGTTTGACGGGGTCGTTTTTGTCTTCTTCGAGTGCTGGCGGTGTATTCTGACGATCAGAGATGACCTCTCCATCTTTAAGCTCAATGATGCGTGAGGCATGATTCGCCACGTGTTTATCATGTGTAACTAGAATAATGGTGTGACCTGCTTGATGCAATTCTTGAAGAATTTTTAACACCTGAGCACCACTTTCGCTGTCTAATGCACCTGTTGGTTCATCGGCCAAAATGACTTCGCCACCATTCATCAAAGCACGTGCAATACTGACACGTTGCTGTTGCCCGCCTGAAAGCTGAGTAGGGTAGTATTTAACACGCTCTTGCAAACCTAATGCTGTTAATAAAGCATCGGAACGAGTTTTACGGTCTTTGGGTGAAAAACCTGCATAAACGGCAGGAACTTCTACATTGCCTTCAGCATTGAGTGTTGAAAGTAAATGATAGCGCTGAAAGATGAAGCCAAAATGCTCACGTCGCAGTTTAGCAAGTTGGTCATCTTCATATTGACCAATATTTTCACCATGGAAAATATAATCACCAGAAGTTGCTTGATCTAAACAGCCTAAGATGTTCATTAACGTTGATTTACCAGAGCCAGAAGCCCCGATAATCGCAATCATTTCACCTTCATTAATGGTGAGATCAATGCCTTTTAAAATTTGTACATTGGTATCACCCGATTGAAATGATCGCGTAATGTTTTTGAGTTCGATAAGAGACATGATCTTACCTCATACGTGGCATACGGTTTGGACCCGCTGATTCACCACCCGTTAATGATTCAGATAAAATAATGTTTTCATCACCATTTAAGCCAGAGATGATTTCAGTATAAATATTATTGCTGATGCCTAAAGTTACTTTGCGCGGTGAAACTTTGCCATTTGCATCTTTTACCCACACATAAGCTTCGTTTCTTTCCAATTTTCCTTCTGGTAATGGTAAAGATGATGGCTTAAATCGAGTTGCCATTGTAGATACCACCAATTGATCTTCAACGCTGTCTACAACAATATAAACTTGAGCTGTCATATCAATTAAAAATCGACGTTCTTTATTATCCACTTCCAAAATACCATTGTAGTAAATTGCTTCTGTACTTGCTGTAGTTGCTGCATTACCCACAGTTGTTTGGAATTTTTCAGGGGCAAGTTCTGTGGATTCTAACGAAGCAGGGTAGCGTTTTTTTGGTTCACCCAAAATACTGAAATAAGCTTTCATACCAGGTTGGATTTTGGTGATGTCTGCCTCAGAGATCTGAGCTTTGATGTGCATTGTATCTAAATCAGCAATTTTAACGATGGTGGGCGCTGTTTGGCTTGAGTTAACAGTTTGTCCTTCTTTAACGACTGTCGCAACCACAACACCATCCATAGGCGCTACGATTTTTGTGTACGTTAAATCTAATTTTGCTGTATCCAAAGCAATTTTAGCTTGGGCGATTTGTGCATCTAATGCATCAAGTTCTGCTTCTAATACACGTAAATTTGCTTCAGCAATGTCTACATCAGATTGGGTTGTCGCTTTTTGTTGAATTAAGTTTTGTTGACGCTGTAAGGTAATGCGAGCATTCACAATTTGCGCTTGTTTTGCCATTTTGGCAGCTTCAACATTTTTTAAACGAGCTTCACCATCTTTAACAGCATTTTGTTGTGGAAGATCATCAATTTCAGCAATGAGTTTGCCTTTTTGAACCGAATCCCCAAGTTTAACGTGTAGTTTCTTGATTTGCCCTGAAACCTGTGCACCGACTTCAACTTGTTGTGAAGCTTCTAATTTACCATCTGCCAAAATGGTCACTTCTAAATCTTGTTTTTTGACAGGTTCAGCCAAATAGTGAATGGGAACTGAGGTAAAGTATTTTTGATAGCCAAATATGCCAATAATGCCAGCAATCACTGCCACAATAATGACTGTTTTTATATTCTTTTTTTTCATAAGCAAAGCGCCATGTCAGGATAAATTTTGTGAATTATATAGAATTTAAACTTGTTTTTTGTATAGAGAATGTAAACTTTGTGAGTTATTGGAAAATTATGGAAAGTACTCAATTGTGCGAGTGCGAATAATGGTTTTTTGATTGAATTTTTCTTCTTTTTGTCGTGTCCAACTGCCAAAATTATCACTTTCTAAAATTGTGATATATACATCTTTATTGCCGATATTTGTTGGCATAATTTCAGCGGATTCAAGATAGTGATAATGAGAAGATTCTTTCGGTGCATTAAAGTTATCTAAAAAAAGGTTTTCCTTAGAAATGCGCCCTAAAGGATCGAAGTAAGTCTCGATTACTAAATCTTCATCGTCCAATCGTAAAACATCATCAGCAATCCACGTTTCGGTTAGTTTCTGCTGAATCGGTTGTCCATCTATTAAGTAAGTAAAATAACTGACTCGTTGATTACCAATATAAGGTTCGAAATCTTGTCTTAATTCATCATTATAAATATTATCGGTAATGAAGCCTTGCGGATTAAAAAGAGTTTCGATCTTTTGTAGTTCAGCGCCATTTTCATCGTACTCATGAATAATCGTTTTTTGAGCAGGATGATGAATACCTGAATAGTACCAATCTGTATTGAGCGGAGCATTTTGAGAGAATGCGATATTCAGCGATAGCAATGCAGTCAGAACAAACTTAAATTTCATATTACCTTTTTTTACCATTTCTAATTGAAGCGATGATGGGGATCAGCAATAAAACTGAAAATACAATGATCCATGGTTGATCACCATATTTAACATACGCGGTTAATCCTTCTTTGCCAACAATGGAGGATGACAAGGTAGTTGCTTCAAATAAAGGTGCTTGCGCTATGATGTTGCCTTCGGAATCGATGAATGCTGTGATACCTGTATTGGTTGCTCTTGCAATTGGGCGAGCAAATTCAATCGCACGAGCCTGCACGATTTGTAAATGTTGCCAAGGTGCCAATGAATCACCAAACCAAGCATCATTACTAACGTTGATCAGAAAACCACTTTGTTCTGCTTGATAGCGAAGCGTGTCACCAAAAACCGCTTCAAAACAGATCGAGCCTGTCGTTTGTGTTGAAAATTGTGAAAAAGTGAAGGGTGCTTGTTGAATATTACCTTTAGTAAAGCCTGATAATGGAATGTTAATCCATTGATAAAAAATCCCAAAGACTTCAGGTAATGGAATATATTCACCAAAAGGCAATAAACGATATTTATCATAAAAAGTATCATTCTCTTTATTATGACCGAGGTGAACAAAAGAGTTGAATTGTTGGAATTGGCTGTTTTCTCTAGGAATACCCAATAAGATTTCAGTGTCAGCATAATCTGACCATTGGCGAAGATTATTCAGTAAACCATCCATTTGATCATAATAAGCAACAACGGCTGTTTCTGGCCAAACCACCAAATTAGCTTCTTTGATGACTGAATCTGTTAACGCTAAATAAGTATTGATGGAAGCTTCAAAGCTATTGGCATCAAATTTTTGATCTTGTGTGATGTTTCCTTGAATTAATGAAATATTAATTTCTTCTTTTTGATCTTCAATAGGATCACCAATTAGATGATGTACCGATGATGTGACCGCTAAAATTACGATGGCAGACGATAAAATTGCAGCGATTGGGCGAGCGAAAGACATTTTTTGTACAGCGAAGACTAAAAGTATCAATATACCTGCTAACCAGTACACAACAAAACTACTGATTAAAGCACCAAATACAGGAAATAAATGTTGTGCAAATATTGTTGGAGTCAGTGAATAACCCATTGCTAGCCATGGGAATCCTGTAAAAATATTGGCGCGCAATACTTCGAGTAATACACCAATCGTTGGGAAAAGTATTAAGTAACGAGTGATCAGTCCTAATTTAAATTTTTTAGTGAAATATCCGAGTAATCCATAATAAATCGCTAGATATCCAGACAGCAAAAACACCATGAAAATAGCAATCGGCAAGGGTGCGCCACCAAATTGATTCACGCTAATGCGAACCCACCATAATCCTACGGTAAATATGCTTAAGCCAAATAAATAGCTTAGCCAGAAAGCTCTTTTATTACTTTGATTGTGAAGTGTGAATTGCCACGCAACAAGTAGAACAGGCGCTAACCACCATTGATTAAATGGCGCAAAAGCTAAGGGCATTAAAGCACCTAAAAAAATGACTATAAATAATTGTGGCAGTATTCGATTGGGGCTCATTGATTCAATTCCAGTGATCGATAAATTTCATTCATAATATTTTTGTACTGACCTGCCCATAAAACATCCCCTAAAAATCGGTGTTGATTCACAGCAGGATTCAATACTCTACTATGTTTTCGGTTGGTTAAGTAGATAATCGTTAAATCAAACTTTGGATCAACGACGACAACACAACCTGTCCAACCTGTGTGCCCATAAGCTTGATCAGATGCATAATGACCAAAATGATAGCCCATATCACCACCTTTATTCAGTCGCCAACCTAAGCCAAAGCTAGGCTCATCAGACTGGCTTTCTAAAAAAAGTGAAGGAATAGTCATGGATTCAAGTAAGCGGTAGAGAGAAGAGCAATTGGCAAATAGCCCTGCGTGTCCTGAAATGCCATTCATGCAGTGATATGCTTTTTCATCTTGTACTTCTCCATGAATCGTTTTGGTACGAACATTGCCAAAATGAATAAAGTGATCGCGCGTATTGCCATGCAATTCAGTTGGGGCGATTTGTGAAAGCGTATAACCATTTAACAATGGCTGATAGCAAATATCTAAAGGATGTAAATATGCTATCGCTTCGTTGAATTGCTGATCAATTCTTTTAGAGAATAGTTTTTCTAGAATGAATGTGAGCAGCATGAAATCTACATCTGAATATAGAGAAGCTGATTGTGGCGGATTAATTAAAGGCGCTTGGAGGAGTTTATCCAAAAATTGATCACGATGTTGGCAATACAGAATTTCACTATAATTTTTATCGTAAAAAAGAGGATTGGGTTCAAAGCCTGCTTCATGCGCGAGCAACATTTTAATCGTTATATTGGCTTTATCCTTTAAAAGATTATTTTGAAAATATTCAGGGAAGATATCTTTTAAAGGTAAATCAAGGTCGATTTTCTGTTGATTAACATAATTTTGATATAAAAAAGTTAAAGAAAATATTTTTGTTAATGATGCGATATCAAATAAAGTATTCAGGTTGGCATTGCCATAAGCTGAATGCTTGATAATTTTATGATTTTTAGCAATCAATAATTGCGCAGAATAGAGTCCTGAATTAATGGATGCTTCTATATTGATATCTAGATTACTTAACGGCATTTCAAAGGCTTCCACAACATACGATCTCAATATTTTAGAGCACTGAATATATAAAAATAGAGGGTGGTTAAAAGTTGATCATAACTGAGGCTTGACCAAATGATGTTAATAGTGTTTAATGCTCACCTGCTTAGCGATGAACAACGCAAAAATGGCTCGATAGCTCAGTTGGTAGAGCAGCGGATTGAAAATCCGCGTGTCGACAGTTCGATTCTGTCTCGAGCCACCATTTATTGAAACAGTGAAATTTCCCTAGATAGTTTAGTTTTTACCTTAACAATTTGGATGAGATTTTACTGTTTTTGCATTAGAGTTTAAAAAGTTTCAAATGGGGGCGTTCTTGGATTCGACGGGGATGTTGAAGTTTGAGGTGCATGTCGAGA
>CANRJJ010000052.1 GCA_947630895.1 uncultured Wohlfahrtiimonas sp.
CCTTTTTCAAAGCCCATTAAGTAAGTAATGGCAAATGGCGGCAATGAACCACCTAAAATTCCACCCAAGTTATATGTCATTGAAGCACCTGTATAACGAACTTGTGTTGGGAATATTTCTGATAGATACGCGCCCATAGGTGCAAAGTTGAAGCCCATTGCGAATAAACCGAACGATAAATAGATCGTTGTTAATACCACATCGCCACTTGTTACGGACATTCCGAACAACAAGCCTGCTGCCATAATGATGAAATAACTCACTAACAATACAGGCTTACGACCATAACGATCACACAATACAGCTGAAATGGGTGATGCTATTGCCATAAATATAATCGCGATTGCGAGCATACTTAAATATTCTGTACGTGTATAAGCTTGCGTTGTTGCTGTGCCATATTGCAATGAGAAAACCGTAATGATGAAGAATAACGTATAACAAGCCACCATGCTCAATGAGCCAATCACCAACATTTTCGTGTGCTTTGTAAACATCTCCACAACAGGAATTTGAACTTTCGCATTCGTTTTTTCAACTTTTTGGAAAGCAGGGCTTTCAATGATACTCAAACGTACATATAGACCGATGATCACTAATACAGAACTCAAAATAAATGGAATTCTCCATCCCCATGAATTCACGGCTTCGGTTGATAATGTTTGCTCAATTAAGATAAAAATCCCACATGAAGCGATAAAGCCTACGGGTGGACCTAATTGTGGAAACATGCCAAACAATGCTCTTTTACCTTTGGGAGCATTTTCCGTTGCCAACAGTGCCGCACCTCCCCATTCTCCGCCTAAGCCTAAACCCTGACCAAAGCGCAAAATACATAACAAGATTGGTGCAAAGAAGCCAATAGAATAATACGTTGGCAGAAAACCAATCAATGTTGTGCTAATTCCCATAATCAATAGCGAAGCCACCAACGTAGTTTTTCTTCCGATTCGATCACCAAAGTGGCCAAAAACAGCAGAACCCACTGGCCTTGCAATAAATGCAACACCAAAAGTTAAAAAGGCTAATAACGACTGTGCTTCAGGATTCGTCGATGGAAAAAACAATGGGCCAATAAAGAGCGCCGTTGCCAAACCAAAAATATAAAAATCATAAAACTCAACCGCAGTACCGATAAAGCTCGCAAATGCAACACGAACATAAGAGTTACGCGGCTTTGCCTCAACAGACGATGTTGCATCGTCAAAAACTGTAGACATAAACATCCTTTTAGAAATCTAACATTCATTAATAAATTTTTTTAATCTATTGGTATTTAAAAGCAAGGATGTGTGCTTAGAATTTATGTAACCTTTTGGGTTTTATAACCAATAGCTGTAGAGATATAGCACATTCAGTTATAAATTCAAAGAGAGCTCATCGATGGTTAACTATATTTATAATTTTTATATATAACCCACATAACTCTATTTTTTCAAATACTTAAATTTACAAAAACTTAAACAATCCTATATTTCAAAACGTAATCATAAAAAATCATATAGTTTCTGATAAAATTAACGCTTTACCAATTTAGGAGGTTCACAATGGTAGTCGGTCCTATTGTCAATGCAGGTGCAATTGTATTGGGTGGCGTATTAGGGACACTATTTTCGAGGTACCTTCCTGATCGAGTCAAAAACAATCTACCGCTAACTATTGGCTGTGCTTGCATGGCGATCGGTATTTCTCTCATTGTTAAAGTTTCATTCCTACCTGCCGTTATCTTGGCATTGTTAATCGGTACAATTATTGGCGAATTTTTATCCATTGAAGATGGCATTAATAATCTTTCTCTTAAACTTAAAAATCTCATCGATCGCCCTAAAAAAAATAGCAATTCATCAACTAATGCCTCAGTACCACACAATGATTTTGTGAATAAATTTGTAACACTACTTGTGCTTTTTTGTGCCAGTGGCATGGGAATTTTTGGCTCTTTAGCAGAAGGCATTAATGGTGATCCAACATTACTCATCACAAAATCTTTCTTAGATTTCTGTGTTGCTACGATCTTTGCATCAACATTGGGTTTATCCATTGCGTTGATCATCATTCCTCAATTAACGATTCAATTATCGCTGTATTTCCTTGCAACAACGATCCAACCACTCACAACACCTGAGATGCTGAATGACTTTTCCGCTTGTGGCGGCATCATCATGCTTGCAATGGCTTTTAGAATGTGTAACATCAAGCAATTCCCTATTACTAATATGTTGCCAAGCTTGTTCTTTGCGATGCCAATCTCATACTTATGGTCATATCTTTTCTAAAACTAAAAAACTACTGGAATAATCTTTCCATACAAAAACAATTTTGGGCGCTAACAATCCCAATGGTGCTATCTAATTTATCAGTGCCATTGGTGAGCTCAGTTGACACCATCGTTGTCGGCCATTTAAACAATGAAACTTCGATGGCAAGTGTTGGCATAGGCAATGGCATTTATCTATTTTTGATTGCGGTATTAAACTTTTTACGCATGGGCACAACAGGTTTTACTGCTCAAGCCTTTGGTAATCATGACACCACAAAAATTCGTCAAATATTATTACAAGGTTTAATCCTTGCTCTACTACTTGCGGTAGCACTCATGACTTTATCAATACCAATTGCCAGCTTCTCCTTTTGGGTCATGCAACCTGATGCTCATCTTTATGAAAGTGCTTCACAATTCTTTTATCATCGCATTTGGGGAACGCCTGCGGCATTGATGAACTTTGCCTTAATGGGTTGGTTTTTAGGCATGCAAAATGCTCGCATCCCTTTTTATATGATGATCGCCACCAATATCTGCAACATTATATTAACGCTCACTTTCATCTTTGTTTTCTATTTAGATGTGAACAGTATTGCGCAAGCAGCAGTATTATCTGAATGGTTTGGCTTAGGCGTTGGGTTAATTTTTCTACCCAAAATATTACACAAACATTATGGCATCTGGGATTTATCACCACTCAAAACATGGGTGAATTGGAAGCCGCTCATCTTTGTTAATCGTGATATTTTTATCCGCAGCTTGACTTTGCACATGGTATTTTTCTTAATCACTCTGCAAGCCACAAGAATCGGCGCGAATACTATCGCCGCTAATATGATCATCTTAAATGGCTTATTCATCATGTCTTATCTATTTGATGGCTTTGCACATGGCGTAGAAGCCTTGGCAGGCAAAGCAATCGGCGAGAAAAGTGAAGATAATCTTGCTTCTGTGATGACAATCGCGGGCGGTTGGTCACTCATGATGAGCATTGTATTTTGTATCGCTTTCCTTTTCTTTGGCAAAGACTTTATCAACCTTATGTCTTCCATTGAAAGCGTACGCGAGAATGCGTATCCACTCATTCCTTACCTAGCATTATTGCCTTTGGTTGCTGTTTGGAGCTATCTATTGGATGGATTATTCATCGGCGCAACAAAAGCTAGAGAGATGCGAAATGTGATGTTATTAGCCTTTATCATTGCTTTACCATTGGCGATTTTATTGATGCCTCTGAAAAATGATGGATTATGGATCGCATTTCTCACATTCATGTTTTTGCGTGGATTCATCATGATCATCATGAGCTTAAAAATCCAAAAAAACAAAGGCTGGTTTTAAGCCAGCCTTGATTCCAATTATCGTTGGTTTTTGATCATTAAATCGATCTTTTCCCACAATTTTTCTAATCGTTTTTCAGAAACAGGCACAACGGTTTTCATTGGCTGAGCAAAAAGTGAAACAGCTAACTCTTCGATCATCCAACGATATTCAACCATATCGGCTGTTTTGCCCAATTTCATCTCCGCAGTTTTTAACTGAGATAAATGTTGCTCTATCAACTTGGCATGTTCATTATCACGAGTGATATTTTGGCTAAAGCGCTCAACACGTACCGCCATCGCTTTCAAGTAACGTGGTAATTGTTTACGCCACTCTTGTGGTGTTTCACTGATAAAGCCTGCATAAATCAAACGATCTTTCGCCTTTTGAATTGGCTTTTCAATCAAAGCACGATTCATTGGGTGCATTGTGCGAATCGCTTCCGAAACTTTCTCACTTTCCATGAAAATTTCGATCACTAACTTTGTCAAATCAGTGGCTTCACTCACAATGCCTTTGCGCATGTTATCCAACAAAGCATTAAATGATGCAGCATCCTTCGGTAAGTTGCTTTCATCTAAATAATCGCGGATCAATGCTTTCATCAAATCTTCTTTCAAAATGTCTTCATTGCCCACTTGGCGGAACATTAATGCCAACTTACCAAACTGTGGCCACTGCTTTTGTAGATATTTCACTTCTTGGCGAAGCGCTTTTAAGCTGAGCTCAATCAATGTTTGCAAATGTGCTCTGCTCGCTTCACTTTGGCGATCATACAATTTTGCTTTTAAACCATTCTCAACTTCTTCTAAAGCAACATAACCCACCAATTGAATGCCATTTCGGGTGAATTTTACTTCCGTTTCAATCGCCCAATCATCCGCGCTGAATAATTTTTCAGAGGAATGTTTTTCCTCAACAGTTTGATTAGCTTCTGCTTGTTTATGTTTCTGCTTTTTAGGCTTATTTTGCGAGGTCGCCAAAGCTTGGAAAGCTGTTTCAGCTTTATGTGAAAATTGTTTCTGTAAAGCTTCTAAATCTCGCCCTTGCCCTAAAGTTTTGCCACCCGCATCAATGATACGGATATTCATACGCAAATGTTTATCCAATGCAGTTTCATCAAATTCATGTGGCTCAATATCTATTTGACGCAATTTATAGATAATCTTTTGCAATTGATAATAGAGATTCCCTTCTGCAAACTCTATTTCATTGAATATGTTTTCTGCAAAATCTGGCAATGGCACAAATTGACGACGATAGCTTTTTGGCAATGTTCGTAACAGCTCAGTAATTTTTTCTAAGATTAACCCTCGAGATAACCAATCCAAACGTGTTTGATCCAATAAGTTTAATGCCGCAATCGGCACCAATAATGTCATGCCATCATCTTCATGCGCAGGATCAAACAAATATTGTGTATTGAGTTTTAAGCCATTCAATTCTAAAACTTCGGGAAACTCTTCTAAGTTCAAGTCACCATCGTGCGCCAAAATATCGGCTTCAGTAAAAATCAACGAATCATTATTTTTACGAACATGGCACCATTTTTCTAGCTTTTGAACAGAGTAACAATCAGCAGGTAATTTAGAATCGTACCATTCATATAAAACCACTTCTTCTGCCAAAATATCACGACGACGCGTTTTATCTTCCATCGTTTCTACTTTTTCAATCGTCGCTTTATTCTGACGATAAAAATGTGCGCGAGTGATAATGTCATCTTGAATTAACCCTTCTTTGATCATCAATTCACGCGATAATTCAGGATTAATTCTGCCAAAGCTCACAGGTCGATTGCGAATAATCGGCAAGTTAAATAAGAACACCGTTTCTTCCGCAACTGCTTGTCCTTGTTTTTTACTCCAATGCGGTTCGTTGTACTGCTTCTTGATCAAATGCGAGCCAATCGTTTCAATCCATTCAGGATTAATGCCTGCACACATTCGAGCATACACTTGCGATGTTTCCACAATTTCCATCGCCATGAGCCATTTAGGTGGCTTTTTATATAAGCTTGAACCTGGAAACACCCTAAATTTCTGCCCCAAAGCACCTTGATAAGCACCTTCTTCACCCAAAGCTCCCACATGATCCAATAAACCCACCAATAATGATTGATGAATCATATCCGTTGCAAATGACGGGAATTGATATTCGCTCTCTTTTTCACCCGAAATGCTTGGCAATTCATTCAAAGTGATTTTAGATGCTTTGAGCATATCGCGAATTTGTGTGAATAACTCAAACCATTCGCGCATGCGCATGAATGAGATAAAGTGTTTGCGACACAATTCACGTAAATAAGATTGCGAGTTACCTCGCACTTGATTTTGATACCAAAACCATAAGTTTAAATAACCAATAAAGTCCGAATGTTTATCTTTGAATAAACGATGCTTTTCATCTGCAGCTTGTTGTTTATCAATCGGGCGTTCATTCGGGTTTTGAATGGATAACAATGACACTAAGATCAATATTTCCTGTCCAACGCCATGTTCAACGCCTTTAAATATCATTGCACCAAAACGAGGATCAATTGGCAGCAATGCCAACTTTCGACCCAATTGCGTTAAACGAGACTCGTCATCAATTGCCTTAATCTCGCGCAACGCCATATAACCTTCTTTGATTTGGCGAAGTTCAGGCGGTTCAATAAATGTGAAATCTTCAGGATTGCCCAAGCGTAAATGTGCCATCTGTAAAATGACAGATGCCAATTGTGTACGCTTAATTTCAGGATCTAAGAACTCTGGGCGCGCTTCAAAATCTTCTTTACTGAATAAACGTATCGCAATCCCTTCACTCACACGACCACAGCGACCACTTCTTTGGTTTGCAGAGGCTTGTGCAATTGGCTCTATCAATAATCGTTGTAAGCGTGATCGTGAACTATAGCGACTGATGCGAGCAATCCCTGTATCAATCACATATTTAATGCCCGGCACAGTTAAAGATGTTTCTGCAACGTTGGTTGCCAATACAATTCTTAATTTATGATGTGGTGCAAAAATGCGATTCTGTTCAGCATTACTTAAGCGTGAAAAGAGTGGCAATACATCATAAAAACGAGAAAACTCTTTTTGTAATACTTCTGCGGTGTCTCGTATTTCTCGTTCACCCGGTAAAAATACTAAAATATCGCCTGGTAATTCTCGTGACAATTCATGCACCGCTGCAGTAATGCCTTCGATCATATCTAAATCATCACCATCTTCTTGCAACAATGGACGATAACGAAGTTCTACAGGATAAGTTCTACCTGAAACATTGATGATAGGAACAGTATGATGTGGTGTTTTAAAAAAGTTCGCAAACTTTTCAGGATCAATTGTTGCCGATGTGATAATAACTTTAAGGTCTTTTCGCTTTTCTAAAATGCGTTTTAAAATTCCTAAGAGAAAATCAATGTTCAACGAGCGCTCATGCGCTTCATCAATGATGATGACTTCATATTGGTTCAAAAAAGGATCTTTCGTGAGTTCAGCAAGCAAAATACCATCTGTCATCAGCTTAACAACAGTATTATCTTCCGTATGATCCGAAAAGCGCATTTTGTAGCCCACAAAGCCACCAATCGGCACTTTTAATTCTTCCGCAATGCGATCTGCTACACTTCGCGCAGCCAGTCTTCTTGGTTGTGTATGCCCAATTAAACCTTTTGCACCATAACCCAGCTCCAAGCAAAATTTTGCCAACTGTGTCGTTTTACCTGAGCCTGTTTCACCACATACAACCACCACAGGATTTTTTTCTAGTGCAGCCTTAATCTCATCTCTTGCCTGAACGATCGGTAAAGATTCATTGTAAGTGATGGCTGGAAATTGTTGTCGCTTAGCTTCAACACGTGTCTGAGATTCTTGCATCTCTTGAGTTAAACGCTCGATATCTTCTTCTGTTACATTTTGTTTTTTTCTTAATTGATGCAACGATCGACGAAAAAATTGCGCTTTTTTTAGCTCAACTTGTGGCAATAACTCATACAATGCTGATAAAGAATTCTGACTCATGACATATTCAGTAAAAATAAAATAAGGGCATAGATTATCATATCTATGCCCTTATTTTTGCTTCTCTTATGCTTCGGCAGATAAAAACTGTTGCTCTAATTCCTTGAATGGTAAGTTGCGACCAATCACAACGAGCGTTGATTCTGCGGTTTCATTCTCACCCCAAGCATCACCATAATCAAAGCCAACCACTTTATAAACACCTTGAATGATTAATCGCTCGTCATTATTAGCAATCGCTAAAATACCTTTATAACGAAGCATATCATTACCATACACTTCGATCATTTGCTCCATTACAGCACCAATCGTATCAATGTCCATTCGTTGCCCTTTAAAGACATACGACTGAATATCATCGCTCCAAGAACGAGCTTGCGGATCAAATGAAAATGGCTGAAATGTTAATGCACTTTTCTCTGTGCCAAATTGATAACTGCCCTTTTGCACATCTAAATTATTATCAATTTCAAAGGCTTTAATGTCTAACCAAGATTCTCTCGGCAAAGCACCCAATACAGCTTCTAAAATTTCTGCTTTCTGATTAATTCTGTTGAGTCGATTTAAGACTTTTTCTTTTTGCTCAGCATCCACTCGATCTGTTTTGGTTAATACAATGCGGTCTGCAAAGCCAATTTGCGCCGAGGCTACACGATGTTCATCTAGCTGAATCAAAGCATGCTCTGCGTCCACTAATGTAATCACAGCATCTAAATAAACGGATTCTCTGATTCTTTCATCCACAAAAAAAGCTTGGATGATCGGACCAGGATCTGCCAAGCCTGTTGTTTCTAAAATTAAGCGATCAATGATGACATCACCACGCTCAATTTTGTCCAATAATTCATGTAAAGCTTCTGTTAATTCGCCACGCACACTACAGCAAATACAGCCGTTGCTTAACTCAATTAATTCCATTGTTTGGCTATGTTTTAGCAAAGCACTATCAATGCTAACTTCACCAAACTCATTTTCTACAATTGCTAATTTTTCGCCTTGGTTATGACTCAACAAATAGTTCAAAAATGTTGTTTTTCCTGAGCCTAAAAATCCCGTTAATATTGTGACTGGTAACATTTTACTGCCTTATTTTTAATTAAATTAACAACACTTGAATCCGCCCTTACCGCCATAACGTGCATCTTGGCGCTCTCTGAAAAATTCTTCATAAGTCATCGGAGTTTGGTCAGGATGGTTTAGTTTCATATGTTGTACATAATTATCATAATCAGGAATACCAACCATCAAATTAGCCATTTGACCTAAGTATTTACCTGCTTTAGCCAATTTATTAAACATATCTCAATCCTCCATAAAGATTTAGGCTAATCCTTCGATTAGCCTAAACATTATACATTAATGTGAAACAGGCAATTTTTCTGGGAATGGTTCATATGGAATTTCATTCGCACTTGGTTTAGGATTTCTTAATCCTTGTAACGCTGTTTTAAATGAATAAATACCCAGTACAACCACAACCAACATAAAGAATGCTGTTAAACCTGCATTTAATTGGTTATTGAAAATTACTTGTTGAACTTGTTCTAAAGATTTAAATGTTCCTTGTGCCACAAATGGTACATCCACAAATCTTGCTTGTAAGCTATCCGCCAATGACAAGAAACCAACTTTAGGATCAGATGAGAATACTTTCTGGAAACCAGCTGTCATTGTACAAATCACTAACCACGCTGTTGGGAACAATACAACCCAAGCATAACGCTGATGTTTCATTTTGTATAACACTGCCGCACAAAGCATCAATGCGATTGCTGCTAGCATTTGGTTAGCGATACCAAATAATGGCCATAAAGTATTAATACCACCCAATGGATCAACAACGCCTTGATACAAGAAGTATCCCCAAGCCGCAACCACAACGCCTGTTGCGATTAAATTCACTGGTAATAAATCTGTCCTGCCCCAATCTGGATTCACAACAGCTAATAAACCTTGGAACATATAACGTGCTGAACGAGTACCCGCATCAACTGCCGTTAAGATAAACAATGCTTCAAACAAGATCGCAAAGTGATACCAGAAAGACATCGATACTAAACCACCGATTGCGCCATGCAAAATTGTTGCCATACCCACTGCTAATGTTGGCGCACCACCTGCACGAGAGATAATGCTTTCTTCGCCAACATCGATCGCAATTTGACGTAAATCTTCAGGCGTAATTTGGAAGCCAATATTGCTCACAGTTTGAGATGCTGCTAAAACCAAATCTTCCATTCCTGTAGGATTCAAGAATGCGATCGGGCTGTTCATTGCGAAGTAAATACCTGGATCCAAAATCGCCGCTGAAATCAAAGCCATGATCGCAACAAATGATTCCATCAACATACCGCCGTAACCGATCAATGCTGCTTGATCTTCATTTTCTAACATTTTTGGCGTTGTGCCCGATGCAATCAATGCATGGAAACCTGATACTGCACCACAAGCGATTGTGATGAATAAGAATGGGAACAAACTACCAGACCAAACAGGACCATTACCTTCAATTGCGTATTGAGTAATTGCAGGCATTTTCAATTCAGGCATGATTACTACAATACCCACAGCTAATGCTGCAATTGCGCCAATTTTCAAGAATGTCGATAAATAATCACGAGGTGCTAATAACAACCAAACAGGTAATACAGCAGCGATAAAGCCATAGATCACTAAAGCCCAAGTTAAGCCAATACCTGATAAGTCAAACCATCCTTTTAATACCGGATGAGCTGCAACATCTTGTCCAAAAATAATGCCCGCGATTAATAGCACAAAGCCGATTATAGAAATTTCCAACACTTTACCCGGACGGATATAGCGCATATAAATCCCCATAAATACAGCAAGCGGTATTGTGAATGCAACGGCAAATGTTCCCCATGGACTGTGCGTTAATGCTTTAACAACAATCATTGCCAATACAGCTAAGATAATAATCATGATCATAAAACAAGCAACCAAAGCGATAATACCTGGAATTGTGCCCATTTCACCTTTGATCAATTCACCCAATGATTTGCCATCGCGACGAGTGGATACGAATAGCACCATGAAATCTTGTACAGCACCTGCAAAGATCACACCTGCCAAAATCCATAGCATTCCTGGTAAATAACCCATTTGCGCTGCCAATACTGGACCAACTAAAGGCCCTGCACCTGCGATTGCTGCAAAGTGATGTCCGAATAATATTGATTTACGCGTTGGTACATAATCCAAGCCATCGTTATGACGATAAGCTGGCGTTAAACGCGTACTATCAACATTTAAAACTCTTTTCGAAATATAAAGTGCGTAATAACGATAACCGATTAAGTAAATACACACTGAAGCAACCAAAATCCACATTGCATTGATCGTTTCACCGCGATTCAAAGCAACGTAACCCAAGCTGAATGCACCCAATATTGCGATGATTATCCATATTGCGTGTTTCATTAATTTATTTTCTGATGATTCAACCATACTGACCACCTACTATTTATTTTTATTAAACTTTTTATATTGCTTGTTTTATGCTCAAAAAAAACTCTAAACCGTTTTGATTTAGAGTCTTTTTAGAAAAACTTATTTTTTCTTAGCTTTTTTAGCTTCTGGACCATTAACTGCATCTTTTAAACCTTTACCAGCTTTGAATGCAGGCACTTTAGATGCTTTAATTTGAATTGTTTTTTCTGGGTTACGTGGGTCGCGGCCAACGCGTGCAGCGCGATCACGTACTGTGAAGCTACCAAAACCAATTAAAGTTACGCTATCACCAGCTTGTAATGTTTCCTTGATAGTTTCCATTACTGCATCAACTGTTTTAGCTGCTGCTACTTTGCTGATGTCTGCTTTTTCTGCAACTGCTGCAATCAATTCTGTCTTATTCATAAAATTACCTACCTAGTTATTATATACAATATTGAACATACTGACCCCTCTCATTCGGAGGGATACAATATGCTTTATACGTTGCAATTACTGGCTAGTCAAGAAATTTAGCAGTGTTTCTCAGTTGTTTTGATGTCATTCAATGGTAAAGAGAAATCTTCTATACCGTTATATCTTTGAAAATCAACATTTTTTTCAATAGTCTTTACAAAAGAATGTTGAATTACTTCATCAAAATGTGACACAGGAATGATGGTTAATTGCTTCTTAATTTCAGCAGGAATATCTTCTAAATCCTTGATATTTTCTTCAGGTATCAGGACTGTCTTCAATCCTGCACGCCCTGCTGCTAATAATTTTTCTTTCAATCCACCGATTGCAAGAATATTTCCACGCAATGTTACTTCACCTGTCATACCGATATCTGAACGAATTGGCTGGTTCAATAAAGCAGACAAGATCGCAACTGTAATTGCACCACCTGCACTCGGACCATCTTTAGGCACAGCACCTTCTGGCGCATGTACATGAATATCCAATTTATCTGCAAAATCATTAGATAAACCGTAAGACTTCGCACGTGAACGAATCAAGCTCATGGCTGTGCGCATGGATTCTTTCATCACATCACCCAAACTACCTGTCGTGATCAATGCACCTTTACCTGGCATTACTTCTACTTCGATACCAAGTAATTCTCCGCCCATTTGCGTCCAAGCCAAGCCATTAACATAGCCTACTTGATCTTCTTTCTCTTTCACACCAAAGCGATAGCGCGGAACACCTAAGTAAGATTCCAACAATTTTTTCGTGATCGTTACTGGTTTGTGATCATTCACAACAGATTTACCTTTTTTAGTATCACCTGCTTTTTTCAAGATCTCTTTAATCACTTTACGGCAAACTTTAGCAATCTCACGATCTAGCGAACGAACACCTGCTTCTTTTGTATATGAACGAATCAAATCAAGCATGATGGCATCAGAAATTTTGATCGCATCTGCTTTTAACTTGTGTTCTTTCAACTGTTTTGGCAACAAATAATTTTGTGCAATGTCTAATTTCTCAAGTTCTGTATAGCTTGATAACTCAATGATTTCCATACGATCACGCAATGGACCAGGAATATTGAAACTATTTGCTGTCGCAATAAACATCACTTCAGAAAGATCCACATCTACATCTAAATAATGGTCATTAAATGTTGAGTTTTGCTCAGGATCTAAAACTTCTAACATTGCATGTGCAGGATCACCTTTGTAATCCGAACCCATTTTGTCGATTTCATCCAATAACATTAATGGATTTTTAGTTTTAGCTTTCGCCAACATTTGTACGATTTTACCTGGCAACGCACCAATATAAGTACGACGATGACCACGAATCTCCGATTCATCATGCACGCCACCCAAACTCATGCGTACTAATTCACGTCCTGTTGCTTCTGCGATTGAACGCGCCAATGTCGTTTTACCAACACCTGGCGGCCCGATCAAACATAAAATATTACCTTTCACGCTTTTAGTGTGATTAGTCACGGCTAAATATTCTAAAATGCGTTCTTTAACTTTTTCTAAGCCTGAATGATCTTTGTCTAAACGGTCTTCGGCTTTAACAATGTCATATTTCAAACGTGAACGTTTGTTCCATGGCATTTTTAACAACCAATCAATATACGTGCGTGCAACTGTACCTTCTGATGACATCGCAGGCATAGATTTTAAACGTTTGAATTCTGCCAATGCTTTTTCTTCAGCTTCTTTTGGCATTTTCGCTTGTAGAATCTTCTCTTCTAACTGATCCAATTCAGACAAACCTGAATCATTCAAATCATCCAACTCTGAGCGAA
Source organism: uncultured Wohlfahrtiimonas sp. (assembly GCA_947630895.1). Classification (GTDB taxonomy): domain Bacteria; phylum Pseudomonadota; class Gammaproteobacteria; order Cardiobacteriales; family Wohlfahrtiimonadaceae; genus Wohlfahrtiimonas. The sequence continues at coordinate 13,322 of CANRJJ010000052.1, forward strand.
TCGCTTTGATTTGTTCATTCAAATAATATTCACGTTGATTTTTGCTCATTTGTTTTTGAACAGAAGCTTGGATACGATTTTGCGTTTCCAATACATCCACTTCATACGTGAGCAATGACACTAAGTTTTTAACCAATTGTCCTAATGTTGATTCTTCTAATACTTCTTGTTTTTTAGGAATAGAAACGGGTAAATAATTAATGACTTTGATCGCTAAGCTTTTTAAATCTTCTTCGTGTTTAATATTTTTTAATAAATCTTCAGGGATTTTTGTCAATGTAGAGATATTGTTGAATAAGTTACGAATAACGTTGCCATATACTTTAGAAAGATTTTCAGACAAATCTTCTTCAATAGGCGAAGTCACATAATCTGCAACAAAATAATCCAGCTCATCTTCTTCATTGGCTGTAATTTTACGCACAGCGCTTAATTGGATGCGTTCTTCTGTTTCTACGAGAACTTTATAAGTGCCATCTTCTATTTGAACTTTCTGAATAATATGGCCAATCACACCTGTATGATAGATGCTATCCATATCCATGGTATCGCTATCCATAGATGTGTGAGTAACTAAAATCACCTCATTATTAAAAGAGTCGGCTGCTTGTAAAGCGCCCATAGAAAGTGGACGACCAATCAAAAGTGGCACTGTTAACGTAGGAAAAACCACTAGATCACGAATCGCAATAATTGGACGCTGATGAATTTCTTGGGAATGTGACATAATATAATAACGACTCCAAAATAATT
>CANRJJ010000053.1 GCA_947630895.1 uncultured Wohlfahrtiimonas sp.
ATTGAGCTGATTTTTTTTAAAAGTGTCTCATAAGAAAAACCTCGATGAAAATACCGAGGTTTATCAGCGATCTGAGCACCGAAAGGTGCTTTTATTTTTAGAACAACTGATGTTTTTATATTGTGGATGATACATTTAAAGATGAATGAGCATCTTTTGATTTTTTCTCATCAGTCCAGCCGTTATACGCCAAAGGCACATAAGCAACGGCAATCGCAACGAATGAAATAAACCAAATGTAATAAGCAACGCCCATCGGTGTAACTTTAAGCAATGCAATGGCAATCGCAGGAGTGATTGCGCTGAAAATCGCATAGGCAAGATTATATGAGAATGATAGTCCGCTGAAGCGAATTGCAGGTGGGAACATACGAGTTGCGATCGCAGGTGGTAAAGCAGTTGCGCCTGCAAAGAAACCCATGATTGCGTATAAAATTAAAATAGTTGCAATAGATGGTTGATGCGTTAGTACATTATAGAAAACAGCAGAGCTAACGATTAAACCACCCCAGAAAAATGAAGAAGCTTTGCGAGTTTTTAATTTATCTTCAAAAATTCCGCAGATGACACAGCCGATCACGATAAAGATTGCGGCGATTAAACCCGAAACTCTCGCGACAATTGGGTCTATGCTATAAATGCCTTGCAATACTTTTACAGGCGTAAATAGGATGCCAAGCATTACCGTAGTAGATAATGACCAAGTTAGTAAACCCGTTAAGAAACAAGCCAATTTATGTTTTTTTAATACTGTAACAATTGGGATCTCTTTAGAGAGAGATTTGTTTTTTGCCATTTCTTGGAAAACAGGTGTTTCTGACAAGAATCGGCGTAAGTAAACAGCGACTAAGCCAAAGATACCACCAATGATGAATGGAATTCTCCAAGCATAATCAGTAATGGCAGCGCGGTTATCTGCATAGATTAAGTCGATGGCAAGCGAGATAGAGAAGCCTAATAAAATACCGCCCGCGATACCTGCAGTTAATACGCCGATGCCTAAACCGTAATGTTTTTTAGGTGCATGTTCTGCGATGAATACCCAAGCACCTGGCATTTCTCCGCCAATTGCAGCGCCTTGGAATACACGAAATACGATTAATAATATTGGTGCAGCAATGCCAATTGTTGCATAAGTTGGCATCATACCGATTAATAAGGTTGGGATTGCCATCATGAAAATACTGAGCGTAAACATTTTTTTACGGCCAAGCGTGTCACCAAAGTGAGCCATGATCATTCCGCCAAAAGGACGAGCAAGATAACCAGCAGCAAAGCCACCCCATGCAAAAATGTCACCCCAAATACCGGAAGCGATGTCGGCAGGTAAGAAAAGAGGTTTTACAACTGTTTCGATATAGAGTGCATAAATAACGAAATCATAAAATTCTAATGTGCCGCCTAAAGCAGCCAACGACAATGTTTTTTTATCTTCACGAGATAATGTTTTTTCCGGTTTGACTATTGTGATACTGGCTTCAGCCATTTGTAACTCCTTCTATAAAAAAAGCCCGCTATTTGCGGGCTCTGGGTAATTTTTTGTTGGTTTATTTTAGACAATAAAAAATTTCCGAGTCCCGTTAGGATTCGAAATAATAATAAAAATAAACTGCAACGATCATATTTTTCATAGTCATAATTTGTACAATGCTTCTCGATAAAAAGCAAGAGAGATAATTAAAATATTTAATGGGCAGTTGATTGAGAAAACAATTGAATGATTAAAACGCCAATTAAAATAAATGAAATACCTATGATGGCAGGCCAATCTAATTTTTGTTGATAGATAAAATAAGCAGCAATTGTCACAGCGACGATGCCAATGCCTGACCATAGTGCATAAGCGATGCCAATTGGAATACTTCGTAAAGTTAAACTTAAAAAATAAAACGCACCACCATATCCAATTAAAGTGATGATGGAAGGCATTAGCTTGGTAAAGTTTTGACTGGATTTAAGCGTTGTCGTTGCGATAACTTCTAAAAATATCGCGATTAATAAAAAAATAAAATTTTGCATAGAGCAATGAATCTCATTGGAAAAATAGAAAAATAACGCTGCTTATTATAGAACGTAAATAATTTATACAACTGTGTAATTAAAAATTGACTTTAAAAAGAACTGTACTATCATGCTAGTACATTTAATGGAGGGGTCAATGAAAAACGATGATTATGAAGCACTATGTGAGGCATTAGTATCCATTGATAATAAAGAAAGCATGAATAATTTTTTAAAAGATTTGTGCACACCCAATGAATATGCAGCATTTGTAGAGCGTTGGAGAGTATGTAAGCTTCTTGCGACAGAGCAGTATTCATATCGTGAAATACATGCAAAAACAGGTGCAAGTTTGACGACAATCGGTCGTGTGGCTCGATTCTTAAAAGATGAGACGAATGACGGATATAAATCAGTTTTAGAAAAAATTAATCAAAAATAATCGTATTTTAGGAGCAATTTTATGAAACAAACAGTTTTAGCAGCAGCGTTAGGTTTAGTGACAGTATTTGGTATCTCTTTTGCTGATACAAAAAAAGTTTATATTAATCAAATCGTTGAACACCCAGCGTTAGATCAAACAGCTTTAGGCATTAAAGATGGCTTGGAAAAACGTGGTTATAAACAAGGTGAAAACTTAGATTTACGCATAGAATCTGCACAAGGCAACATTGCATTGTCTAGCCAAATCTCTACGAAATTTGTCAATCAAGGCGCAGATGTAACGGTTGGTATCGGTACACCTTCAGCACAAAGCTTGGTAAAAGCAGCTAATGAAGGTAAAACAAAAATGATTTTCTCTTCAATTACTGATCCTTTAAGTGCGAGCTTGGTGACAGCATTGTCAGGTTCAAACAGCAACGTAACAGGTATGTCGAATAAAGTAGATGTAGCACCTCAGTTTGAATTATTCAAAGAGTTGTATCCAAACTTAAAATCATTGGGTTTCCTTTATAATCCTGCGGATGCTAACTCAATTCAGCAATTACAAGATGTGAATGCTGCAAGTGAAAAATTAGGTTTAACAATCGTAGCGCAAGCAGTGAATAAAACTTCAGATGTTCCACAAGCGGCAACTCGTTTAGCAGGTCGCACAGATGCATTGTTTGTGTATGGTGATAATACAACTTTAGCCGCTTTAGAAAGCGTTATTATGGCTGCAAACAAAGAGAATAAACCTGTATTTGTGGCAGATACCGATGCTGTAGAATTAGGAGCTTTGGCTGCATTAGGTCCAAATCAATATGATTTAGGGTTAGATACGGCGACAATGATTGCGGATGTTTTAGAAGGTAAAGACATTAATTCAATTGATGTTGGTTTTCCAACTGAGTTAGAATTAGTGATTAACCAAGATGCTGCGGATAAATTAGGTTATACATTCCCTGATGCAGTAAAAGCAAAAGCAGCAAAAGTAATCAAGAAGGATTAATTGAGTAGATGATCAGTTTAGGTGAATTAGAGATAGCCCTAATTTTAGGGCTTGTTTATGGAATAGTTGGCATGGGGATCTATCTAACATTTCGTGTGATAGATTTTCCAGATTTAACATGTGATGGTAGTTTTGTACTCGGTGCAGCAATTTCGAGTATTTTGATCAAATATGGTTATAGTCCTTATTTATCATTGTTGTTAGCAGTTTTGGGTGGAATGGCAGCAGGTTCAGTCACGGGAATATTGAACTGTTACTTTAAAGTGACAGATCTCTTGGCGGGAATTTTAGTCGCATTCATGTTGTATTCTGTGAATATTCATGTGATGGGCGGCATTCCAAATATCTCATTATTAGGCGCGACAACAATTTTTCCTTCATCATCGTTTGAATTGTTTGGTTACAACTTTTCATTATCTTTAGTTTACCTAGCATTGATCGCTATTGTTTTAGTTGCAGTATTCACATGGCTTTTAAGCACAAACTTGGGATTATCATTGCGCGCAATCGGACAAAATAAACGTTTATGTTTAAACGGTGGCGTGAATGTTAAATGGATGATTATTTTAGGTGTTGCTTTAGGCAATGGTTTAATTGCTTTGGGTGGCGCTTTATTCTCTCAACAGCAAGGTTTCGGTGATTTAACTTCGGGTATTGGTACGATTATTGCAGGTTTTGCTGCCGTGATCATTGGTGAGAAAATTTTACCTTTTAGATCAATTTGGGTGAAATTATTGAGCTGTGTTATTGGTTCAATTGCTTATCGTATTGTGACATCAGTGGCTTTAAATACAGAGTTTTTGCATCTTCAAACGTCGGATTTCAATTTGATTGCGGGTGTGTTAATTATCGTAATTATGGCGTTACCAGGAAGAAAAAATGCTTAAGTTAGAATCAATAGATGTCATCGTTGCTAAAGGTACAAAATTAGAACGAGAAGTGCTTTCAAATTTAAGTTTGGAAGTTAAAAAAGGTGAGTTCTCAGTTATTATCGGCGGAAATGGCGCGGGTAAATCTACACTATTTAATGTGATCTCAGGATTTATGAAGCCTGAGAAAGGTCGCATTTTAATTGATGATCAAGATGTGACGAATTACTCACAGCAAAAACGAGCCAAAGATGTTTCGATCGTAATGCAAGATCCTCGCGTGGGTACAATGGAGCGCATGACAATTTTAGAAAATATGTCATTTGCTGCAAAACGTGGTCAATTGCGTGGATTAGAGTTTTTCAATAGCCGTGCAAAACGAGAATTTTTCAGAGAGCGCTTAGCATTATTGAATATGGGTTTAGAAAATAGACTTCAAGATTCGGTGATGAATTTATCAGGCGGTCAGCGCCAAGCATTAAGTTTAATCATGGCGATTTTATCTGATTCAAAAGTATTATTGTTAGATGAAATTACAGCTGCGCTAGATCCTAAAATTGCTGAAAATGTGATGTATTTGGCGAATAAGATCGTTGAGGAAACTCATTTAACTTGTTTGATGATCACACATAACATGCATCATGCCATTAAATACGGTGATCGCACAATGTTACTCAAAAATGGAAAATTCTTAAAAACATTTACTCAAGCTGAAAAGCAAAATTTAAGCGCGCCAGAATTGGCTGCCATGTTTGAAGAAGATTTTGAATAAACATCATCTTAATGAATTAAAAAAGCTCTGAAATTTCAGAGCTTTTTTATTAGCGTATTTTGGGTGTGATTTGGACATAAATGAGTTCGCCTATTAGCTCAATGATGGTTTGTGTCACGATAACAGTCGCGGCGATCATTGCGAGTTCACTTGGCAAGGCTAAGGCAAATGGCAATACTGCCAAAGAATTTCTCGTTCCTGCGCTATAAATTAATGTTCGTTTAGATTCGCTGGTTAGCTTAAACAGCTTTCCGACCAATATATTCAAAGGCAGCATAATGATCATAAATGCGATGTAGATCGGAATGATTTGTAGTAAGAGCTGATGGTTATTTGTGAGCTGTGTGATTTGTGATGCAACAATGATGAATAAGACTAAAGCCATAAATGGCACAGGTAACCAATCTGATATTTTATGAAATGTATTGAACACGCTGTTTTTAGATGAAAATTTTTGCATGAAAAGTGCAGCGATAAAAGGAAATACAATTAAATACAAAAAAGATTCCAAAAATGGTGCGATGGATAAGGTGGATAAAAATGCTTCCCCAATGAATAACCAAATATAAAAAGGTAAGAGAAGTATTTGTGTAATGAATAATAACGGCGTTGAAGCTAGCATGAGTTTTGCATCGCCTTTTCCTAAAAGTGTGAATACAATCACATAATCAATGCATGGTGTTAGTAAGACTAATAGAACGGCAAAGATAATGGTGGTTTCACTGGGTAAAAATTGAATTAATACAGCGACAACAATAGGTACAAGTATATAGTTACTCACTAATAAAGCTGTAATAAATCTACGATGGCTAAATGATTCTTTTAAATGCGAAAAGGGGATTTGTAAAAACATGCTGTACATTAAAATTCCCAAAACTACGGGTAAGTAGTCATTCAATATGCTGATGTTGGCTACATTTAAACCAATGAGAATGGCAACGATGATTGTCACTACATAAATACTCACTTGGTTTAATTCTATTTTTTCTTTCATCTATTTGATCCATGTTTAATGTAATTGTATCTACTCGGCTAGTATAGTCGAAGGCCATTAGAATGATGTTTCTTTATTAATAGAAATGTATAATCACACGCCTAAATTACAATAAATCGGAGGAACTCAATGATCACGGTAACAACTCTAAAAAAAATGAAAGAGAAAAACGAAAAAATAACGATGTTAACTTGTTACGATGCATCATTTGCCAAAGTGATGAATAAAGCTGGTGTCGATGTTTTATTGGTGGGCGATTCTTTAGGAATGACAATTCAAGGTCATTCAAGCACTTTGCCTGTGACAATAGAGCACATGATTTATCACACTCAAAATGTTGCCAATGGTAATGATAAAGCGTTGATTGTTGCTGATTTACCGTTTGGTGCTTATGAAGGATCGGTGGAAACTGCTTTTGAAAATTCTGTGCGATTAATGAAAGCAGGAGCTCACATGGTGAAAATTGAAGGTGGGCAAGATCAAGTAGAAAAAACAGCGTATTTATCTAAACGTTCGATTCCTGTATGTGCGCATTTAGGATTGACGCCACAATCTGTGAATACTTTAGGTGGTTATCGTGTTCAAGGTCGTTTAGAAGGTGCTGCGCTAGAGATGATTGATGCTGCTGTTGCTCATGAATTAGCAGGTGCATCGATGGTTGTTTTAGAATGTGTGCCACAAGAGTTGGCTAAAAAAATTAGCGAAACTTTGCATATTCCCGTGATAGGGATTGGTGCAGGTGTTCATTGCGATGGACAAGTATTGGTTGTGCAAGATATGTTGGGTATTTACCCAAATCCACCGAGTTTTTCAAAGAATTTTTTGGCTGATCACAATTCTATTGAAGCTGCGATTCAGTCTTATGTTTATACCGTTAAAGCATTGGAATTTCCAACCAATGAGCATTCATTTAACTAGAGAGTATTATGAAGATTATTAACACCATTGCTGAAATGAGAGCCTATCGAGCTCAAGTATCAGATATTGCGTTAGTCCCAACGATGGGAAATTTGCATGCAGGACATTTAACCTTGGTAGAAACAGCGAAACAAAAAGCTAAACATGTGGTTGTTTCTATTTTTGTTAATCCGATTCAATTTGGTCCGAATGAAGATTTTGGTAGTTATCCAAGAACATTGGCTGAGGATTGCCAAAAATTAGAAGCACTAGGAGTCGATGTCGTATTTGCACCGAATGCAGAAGAAATGTATCCGAAAGGTAAACAATCTGTACGTGTTGTGCCATCGGATATTCAGAATGAATTGTGTGGCGCATCTAGAGAAGGGCACTTTAATGGAGTAGCTACAGTGGTCACTAAGTTATTCAATATCGTGCAGCCTAATATTGCTTGTTTCGGAGAAAAGGATTTCCAACAGCTTTATATCATTAAAGAGATGGTGGAAGAGCTGAATATGCCGATCGAGATCGTATCAGTTGCGATTTGTCGAGAACAAACAGGACTAGCTTTATCAAGCCGAAATGGTTATTTATCATCAGATGCGAAAGAGAAAGCGAGAGAGCTTTCAAAGTGCTTAGCTTCGATGAAGCAAGAAATTCATCAAGATTCACAAATTAATTTGAGAACATTAGAGCAAAAAGCCACTGAGCATTTGAATGACTTAGGTTGGGAAGTTGATTATATTTCGATTCGAAATAAACATACTTTGATGCTCGCAAACAACGATGATGACTTAATTATTTTAGCGGCTGCGAAGTTGGACCAAACAAGATTATTAGATAATTTATTTGTATAAAGGCTCGAAGGTATTTGATGATTAAATCGATTGATAGACACTTAATAGAACATTGGCAAAATCAGTCAAATGTTATTTATCGTTTACACAGTCGATTTAATCACGCTATTAATTGGGTGAATACAAATGGCGAAATGGTGACATTTTTGACGCGAGATTTACCCAATGCTCCCAATACATTATTAATTGATGAGGATTATTTCAGTCATTGGGACCTATCAGATTCATCTATATTTATGAAGAATGCCGAAGGGTATTTTATTGATCAGCAAAATATATCAAATACATCAGAGATTGAAATATGGTCGATGAATATTGCTGAAATTCACAATATAGATCCTGAAGTTCTCACAGTCATGAATGAGTTTTTAGACGAGAGTTGTGAAGCAATGATTGGCATTGAAGCCAAGATATATGAAAAACTAGATGAAAATTATCAAAATTTAATTGATGTTTGCCATGATAATTTGGCTGAGAAAATTACTTTAGCTGCAAAGCAAAGTATTGGATTAGGACTAGGATTAACCCCTTCAGGAGATGATCGATTGGTTGGTTTTTTGCTAGGTTGCTATATGCAGTCTGAAAAAAATCAGGTAATGATCAATGCTTTGAAATTAGCCATTGAAACGAGTGCAGATCTAACCAATGAAATTAGTTATGCAATGCTAAATGCTGCGAGAGAAGGGCGATTTAATGATTGGCTACTTCAGTTGGCAGAGGTCATTAGTCAAAATAATTTAGCGGTTTTGCCGTTAGCAATGGAGAGAGTTTTTGGGATCGGCTCTCGATCTGGCGGAGACATGCTCAAGGGATTGATTCTATCCCTTGAGATGAATTTGGATTAATTAAAAATTTACGTAACGAGTTGGATTGATGGGTGAGCCATTCACACGAATTTCAAAGTGTAAAACAGTTCTGCCATCAGAGCTTCTACCCATTGTGCCAATTTGCTGACCAGCTTTGACAGTATTGCCTTCACGCACAGCGATGGAGGATAAATAACCATAAGCTGTATAAACATTATTAGAATGCTTAATCATGACTAACTGACCAACGCCACCCGTTCCTTGGCCCGCATAAACCACTTGACCATTATTTGCACTGAGAACAGGCTGATTCATATTGCCTGCGATCTGTATGCCTTTGTGGCCGGGTAAGTTAGGATTAAAGGAGCGTACAACTTTACCTTGCGTTGGTTTTACCCAACCGCCCATTTTAGGAATGGCTTTATCTGTATAGGTTGTTGGCGCTTGGATGCTATGATCTGTCGTCCTAGAAGCAGGTGCTCTATAGTTATTGCTAGATGCAGAACTTGAGCCAGTGCTACGACTACTCACTTTAGCCCCACCTTTGATTCGTAAAGTTTGCCCAACTTTAATGTGGTTAGGGTTAGAAATATTATTCAAACGATTTAATTCTGATACGGAAATATTATGACGACTAGCGATATTGCTTAACGTATCGCCAGATTTCACTGTATAAGTACCATAACTGGAACATGCAGATATTATTGCGATGCTTGAAATAATCAGGGCTGTACGTATAGAGTTCATTGTATATTTATTATCAATCCTTGTTTGAGGTAAGTTCGCAAAATTATTTTGCGAACTTACGGATTATATTAACTATTATTCAGTTGCACAAATCGCAGTCATATTGACGATGCGACGTACAGTTGCGATGTTAGTTAAAATTTGTACTGGTTTTGCAAAGCCAATCAAGATTGGTGCAACCACAACACTTTTCGTCAAGGCTTTTGCTAAGTTGTACGAAATGTTAGCTGAGTCAATGTTGCTGAAAACAAGCAAGTTAGCATTATCTGTCAATTTATTAGATGGTAAGTATTCATCACGATCATCTTCAAATAAAGCCAATTGAGGTTGCATTTCACCATCCACAGCCAATGTTGGTGCTTTTTTGTTCAGGATTTCTAAAGTTTCACGCATTTTAAGTGAGAACTCAGTATCTGCTGAGCCAAAATTAGAATGAGAAACTAAGCCAACGCTTGGTTTTAAACCAAAACGCTCAACGATTTTTGCACCAGAAATTGCGATTTCTGATAACTCTTCAGCCGTTGGATTAACGTTTACATGAGTATCTGTGAAGAATAAAGGACCTTCTTGAGACAACAAAATGCTCACAGCAGATGGTTTTCTATTAGGGTTTTTCAAGCCAACTGTATCAGTTAAATGATTCAAATGGTTTTGATATTGTCCTAAAGTTCCTGCAACGATACCATCGATATAACCTTGATCTAAAAGCATTCCTGTCAATACATAAGGGCGCATTTGTAGACGTTGATAAGCCCAATCAGAGGTTAAGCCTTTACGACCCATTTTTGCATAATATGCTTTATGGCATTCATCTAAATGAGGCGGAGTACGATAATCAATGATTTGTACGTAATCACGTGTCGTACGAGAAATCGTATCGGATGCTGACAATACTTTTGTTGGCAAGTTGATAGATAACTCTTTCAATTTTGCTTGAATAACATCAGCACGACCAATTAATACAGGGTTTGCTAATTGTTCATTATGGATAGTTAAAGCTGCACGCAATACACGTTCATCCTCACCTTCAACATAAGCAATTGTACGGTAATTGTGTTTAGCTTCTTCAAACAACGGCTTCATGATCATAGATGAACGATAAACCAATGAAGTTAATTGTTCACGATAAGCATTCATATCTTCGATTGGACGCGTCGCTACACCAGATTCCATTGCTGCTTTTGCAACAGCAATCGGTAATTCGATGATTAAACGAGAATCGAAAGGTTTAGGAATAATGCTGTCTTTACCAAAACGAGCAGTTTGGCTCTTACGTGGTGTAACATTAATGCTTGCACTTTCTTGTGCTAATTGCGCAATTGCATTCACACAGGCAATTTTCATCTCTTCGTTAATTTCTGTTGCGCCACAATCTAAAGCACCACGGAATAAGAATGGGAAACACAATACATTATTGATTTGGTTAGGATAGTCAGAGCGACCTGTTGCTACGATTGCATCTGGACGAACTTCTAAAGCTAATTCAGGACGAATTTCAGGTTCTGGATTCGCTAAAGCAAAAATTATAGGATTTTCAGCCATTGTTTTAATCATATCTTGAGTTAAAACACGTGGTGCAGATAAACCTAAGAAAATGTCTGCATCGACAATAGCTTCAGCCAAAGTATTGTGTGGAGTATCTTGTTGATACAATTTGTTATATTTGTTTAAAGTTTCTTCAGCACGACGAGTATTGATGATGCCATCAATGTCAGAAACTAAAATGTTTTCTTTCTTTAAACCAATAGATACCAACATATTTAAACATGCTAGAGCAGCAGCGCCAGCACCACTTGTGACTAAGCGTACTTCTTCAATTGGTTTGTTAACTAATTTTAATGCATTCATGATACCAGCAGCAACGATGATCGCAGTACCGTGTTGGTCATCATGGAATACAGGAATTTTCATGCGTTTTTTTAATTCTGCCTCAATCTCAAAACACTCTGGCGCTTTGATATCTTCTAAGTTAATACCACCAAAAGTTGGTTCAAGAGTTGCTACAGCTTCGATAAATTTTTGAGGATCTTGTTCATCCACTTCGATGTCAAATACATCAATACCTGCGAATTTTTTGAATAGAACGCCTTTACCTTCCATTACAGGTTTGCCAGCAAGTGCACCAATGTTACCTAAGCCAAGAACTGCTGTACCATTTGAAATAACAGCGACTAAGTTGCCTTTAGCCGTGTAATCTAAAGCGGCTAAAGGATTTTTTTTAATCTCTTCACAAGGATATGCAACGCCAGGAGAGTAGGCTAAAGAGAGATCGTGCTGATCGCTTACAGGTTTGCTTGGAATAACTTCGATTTTTCCAGGTTTTGGGTAATGATGATAATCCAATGCTGCTTGTCTAAAGTCTGCTTCTTTTTTAACCTTATCGTCGGTCATGAATCCTCCGGAAATGTAGATTTATGCAAAGTTTCTGCAAAAATTATGGGGTGTTTTAGCGCTTGATCTTATCAAAAAATGTAATTATTGACTATACTTATAGAGATCATATTGTGTATAAGAAGATGAGAATGAATCATATTTATGTGATTTATGTTACAATAGTCTCTCAGAATTTAGGAGGTATTAATGAATCAATCTTTAATTTTAAGAGCTAATTCATTGCCTGCTGTCAGCGATGATTTCAGCGCATATGCTTCTGCAATTGCAGATATCCCAACGTTAAGTGCAGAAGAAGAAAAAGAATTAGCCACACGTTTAATCGAAAAAAATGACATCCAAGCTGCTCAATTATTAGTATTGGCACATTTAAAATTTGTTGTGCATATTGCTAAAGGCTTCTCAGGTTATGGTTTGCCTTTAGTTGATTTAGTTCAAGAAGGGAACGTTGGCTTAATGAAAGCGGTAAAACGTTTTGATCCAAGCTATAACGTTCGTTTAATCTCATTTGCAGTGCATTGGATTAAATCAGAAATACATGATTTCGTGATTCGTAACTGGCGTATTGTTAAAGTTGCGACAACGAAAGCTCAGCGTAAATTATTTTTCAATTTGCGTTCATCCAAAGAATCTTTGGGTTGGTTGAATGAGAATGAAGCAGAGAATATCGCTTCAGATTTAAATGTGAGTGTTGATGAAGTCAAACGCATGGAATCACGCTTGTTCTCAAGCGATGTTTCGTTCGATTTGACAACAAGTGATGATGATAATGAGCATTATTCACCATCAGAATGGTTAGCAGATGAAACTATGGATCCATCAGTGAAAGTTGAACAAGATGATACTGAACAAAAAAGTTTAGAAGCATTATCAAAAGCTATGAATAGCTTAGATGAGCGAAGCCGTGATATTGTTCAGCGTCGTTGGATGGAAACAGATGATGCTAAAAAGCCAACTTTGCATGAATTAGCGAGTGAATATTCTGTATCTGCTGAACGTATTCGTCAGATCGAAGCACAAGCAATGGCGAAATTGAAAAAATTCTTGATCGAATAAATGTAGGAAACTTATGAAGTCTAAAAAACTTATAGCACTATTATTTGGCGCATTGATTTTACCGTTATCAGGTTGTGCGCCATTATTGGTATTTGGCACAGTTGGAACAACGGGTGTGATCATGGCAGATCGTCGACCAAACTCAGTGATTGTCAAAGATCAAGAAATCGAGATAGAAGTCGATAAAATTATTAGTGATTTGCCTGATGGGTCGAAAAATCATATCAATAAAGTTAGCTATAATCGTGTTGTTTTATTGGCAGGTGAAGTACACACAAGAGAAATTGGTTTAACTTTAGAAGATAAAGTGAAGCAAATTAATGGTGT
>CANRJJ010000054.1 GCA_947630895.1 uncultured Wohlfahrtiimonas sp.
GTGGTTAATTTTGTTTGGCGATAATATTATACCGCTCGCTATTTTTTATTTTGAATTCAAATGTTCAACAGCCCCTATAAATAATCACCCAATAGTGCACTAACATGATAGTATGCGAAAGCAGCATAAACCACGAGGAGATTGGGAGATATGTATAATCTACAAATTGCTTTAGAGCAAATACGTAGCATTGGTGGAGATGTTAAGGCAAATACAAAAAAAATAATAGAAACGATGCACAAAGCGCAGGATAAAGGCGCAGAACTCATAGTTTTTCCTGAGCTTAGTGTATCTGGTTATGGCGCAGATGATTTCTTTTTGAAGGATCAATTTCTAGAATCTTGTCAAAAGGCACTGCTTGAGATCGCGTCGCACACCAATGAATTTGCAGTAACATTAGTAGGCTATCCAGAAAAGACACCTGAAGGTGTGTATAGCAGTATTGCGATCATGATGAATGGTAGCATTATTGGCAATCATAGAAAAACGATCATTCCAAATGTTGAGTTATACACTGAGTATCGTTACTTTATTGCAGGTAGCAAGCAAACGGTTATTGAGTTTAAAGGCATTAAAATCGGCATTGTAATTTCTGAAGAGATATTTTCAGAAACATCTATGGCTGATTGTGACTTATTGTGCTGTTGTGCGGCTTTTCCTTGGTCTAGAGATTTAAGCATCGAGCGCGAGCAATATTTGCACTCATTGGCACGTGAGAAAAAAGTGCCTATTATTTATGTGAATAATATTGGGATTTCCAATAGTTTAATTCTAGAAGGTTACTCATCGATCACTAATGCAGATGGTAATACATTATTAATATTACGCCATTTCGAAGAAGATGCTGCTGTTACATCGATGAATCAATTATTAGATCTAGAACATCCTATTTATAATAAAACTAATAATTACATCCAAGAGTTGTATTGGGCAATTAAATTTGTCATTAAAGAATTTATTACTACAACGCCACATAAAAAAGCGCTGATTTTGATGGATGGGAGCATCAACTCTCAGGTAGCGTTGTATATTGCATTAAAAGCCTTAGGGCCACAAAAAGTTGCAGGCTTATACATTCAATCACAAATCGACTCGCCAAGATTAAAAACAAAAGTACAGCAGTTCGTCGATAGCTTGGATGTAAAATTATATAGCTGGCAATTAGAAAATGAATTGGTTCATGGCTTTATTAGCCAAGCTGAGCATTTAGTGGATGAACGCTGGAAAATTGAAACATTTGACCGTTTTAAAATTGCTATATTTGTGGCCGTGGCCGATCTATTGGATGCTTGGCCTGTCAGTAGTGTGAATAAAACGCAGATTGCTTTAGGTTTAAAAGGTAAAATATCGAGCTTTGCTTTGACGGAATTTATGCCATTAACAGATGTTTATCACACTAAAGTGGTTCAATTGGCTGAGTACATCAATGAGTCGAATCAAACGAGTATCTTTTCTGATGAAATCTTAGATAAAGCTAAAAATACCGTATTGAAGAAAAACTTCATCAATGAAGGTAAGGCGACGAATGTGTTTGATGTTGATAAAATTTTGATGCTTTACATCGAAAAAAACCAATCAGTTAAGCAAATTGTGAGTAGTGGGTTCGATGAGAGCTTTGTGACGAGCGTTGTTTTACGTCTGCATCAAGAAGAGTGGAATAGGGTACAAACGGGTTTTAGTCCTAAGTTATCGAATCGATCTTTCGGAAATGATTGGTTGTTCCCATCATTGGTGGATTGGGAAAACATTGATATAGAAAGTTTGTAAAATTCAGAGTGATAAAAAAAGCCAGTTTCGAGAACTGGCTTTTTTTGATTCTTAATTCAAGTTTTGATTAATCATCACCTGAGAAGATTGTTAGGATGCGTAACAAGCTTGTGAAGATATTATATAAAGAGATATAGATATCTAATGCTAATGAGATATAGCTATCTTCACCGCCACGAGCTGCCATGTTAATACGGTAAACAATGATCATTGATGAGAAAGCAATCACAGCAAATGACACGATCACAGAGATCAGTGGCATTTTTAGGAAGAAGTAGTTCAAAATAATTGTACCCATCAGTACAAAGAATAGAATACCAACATAACGACCTAAGAATGAGTAATCTTTACTTGTGTTGTTACCCACTAATGCCAAGCCTAAGAAGATTGCAGTGGTACCAAATACAGCAGTGCTGATTAGGTTCATACCATTGCTCATATTACTAACCATGCCTAATAATGGTTGTAACATTAAGCCCATGCCAAATGTGAATACAAACATGAGAACTAAGCCTGTGCTGTTTCTGCGGTTCTTTTCGATCATAAAGATCAAACCATAGAATACTGCCATAACGCCAATGAAGTAGATGATTGGGCTATTCATTGCGATGTTTTGTAATAAACCACCACTTAAGAATCCAACCCAAACACCAATTGCTGTAGGGATTAAAGATAAACCCACCAACGCATAAGCTTGGCGGATGATTTTGTTCGCTGCTAGTGCACTACCTTGGCTTTGAACCAAGTTTTCATCTTGACCATAATAAGAGTTCATAGAACCTCCTTTGAAGTGATAAAACATAATTTCTGAGTAAAAGTATAACGAATTTTAAAATGAAACTGTAGAAAATCGTCATAATCTTTAATATTTAGATTATTTATTCTATTTTAATAATGATTTTAAGGTGTTTAGGATTAACTGAAGATCTGAGTCGCGAGATAAGCGATGTTCACCATCTTCTAGCGCTATTATTTCAGCCGAAGGAAAATGCTGGGCAGTTTTATAGCCATGTTCAAATGGGATATCTTTATCTTGTTTACCATGAATAATGGTAATGGGTAATTCAATAGGCGATGGTTGAGTGAGCAAGCGATGCTGTTCTGCATCTTGGATGAATTGCTGATGGAAAATGAGAGATTCGAGATCATACTCTGAAGGGAGTTCGATTTTACCTTTTTGATTTAAGATTTCTAAATAAGCAGAAGGCAGTGATTTCAATAAAATATCATGGGTAAAATCAACAGCAGGTGCTAATAGTAGCAATGCTTTCGGCATATTAATCTGTGATGATTTAAGGAGCTCAGTTAATCTTAATGCCAGCCATGCGCCCATTGATGAGCCAATAATGATGGTAGGGCGATGCTGAATTTTTTGATAAATCGCGAGCGCTTCATCCAGCCAGAGTGATAAATTTGCAGTAGCAAAATCACCGCTACTATTGCCTAAGCCTGAATAATCAAAGCGAATCATTTCTATAGATTGTGCTTCTGCCCATTCTGCAATTGCATTCGCTTTTAAGTTATTCATGACAGAACAGTAACCACTCAACCATAAAATAGAGCAATTGCTATCCGTTGGAATATCATGGCAATAAGCAATTGAGCGCTCATTGCCATGAGTATTGATGGTTAGATATTTTATAGACACTGTAATTCAGTAATCCAACGTTGCATTAATGTCGTTGCTGAAATTTCTTCACAGAACTGAGCGTTTACACCTGCGTAAATGGCTTTAAATTTCTCAGCATGATCTTTCGCCAACAATGCTTTGATCATATAGCCATGAGCAGGGAAAGGCAGAATAGGTAAGCCATAATTTTCCAGCTCTTTTAAGCCTTCTGTGCGAAGTGCACGAGCCCAAGCACCGCTTAAAGAGAGCGTTAATGTGCTATCTAGCTCATTGCTATTCATTAATGCTTTGCGGTGTTCTCCTGTTGTATTGGCTTCTAAAGTTGTTAAAAATGCTGTTCCTACAACAATCGCAGAAGCGCCTAAGCAGAATGCCGCGCCCATTGCTTTAGCATCAAAATAGCCACCTGCAGAAATGACAGGAATATTCAGCTCTCGTAAACCTTGCTGCAATAAAGTAAATGAAGATTGTGCAACTTTAATCGGATTGCCGATAAATGTCGCTCTGTGACCGCCAGCTTCATTGCCTTGCATGATAATAGCGTCAGCGCCTTTATCTTGCCATAAGAATGCTTCTAATAAATGTGTTGAATTACCGATGATCAATACATCATGTTCGCGTAAGCGCTGAATGATTTCGTCGCTTGGCGTGCCAAATGTAAAACTAACGATTTTCACTTTTTCTTCAATGATCACATTGACCATTGAGTTTAAACTGCTTAGCTCCCAAGCACCTTCATTATAAAGATTGCTTGCTTCATTAATTTTGATCTCAGGATTAATGTCCGCTGCTTTAATGATGAACTCTTCCATTTGATCACGGCTGACTGGCTCAGGTTGTGGCACAAACATATTCACCATAAATGGGCGATTGGTTAAAGCTTTCACCAAATGTATTTGTTCTCTTAACTGTTCTGGTTTGAAGTAACCTGCTGCAATTGTGCCCAAGCCACCTGCATTTGAAACAGCTGCTGTTAATTCTGCAGAAACATAGCCGCCAGCCATCGGCGCTTGAATAATAGGGTAATCGATGCCGAGTAAACTAGATAAATGCTTAGGAATAATCATTTAGTGATCCTTTAATTTAAATAACTTGTGAACATTAGCCGTTGTTGCTTGTGCGATTGATTGTAGCGAATCCTCTTTGAGCGTTGCAATAGCTTTAGCAATCTCGTATAGATCTTGAGGATAGTGAATGCCATCATTTCGATATGCACCGCGCTGAAACGGAGCGTCTGTTTCTAGTAATATGTCATCTAATGATAAAAAGCGAATAAGTGAATGTAATTTATTCGCACGAGGAAATGTGCAAGCGCCACCAAAACCTAAGAGGAAATTATGTTTTAATGCAATTTCGGCTTGCTGAATGCTGCCAGAAAAACTGTGTAATACGCCTCTTAAATTTGGGTGCTTACGAATTTCTTTAAGAACTAAATCGACAGTTTTACGAGTATGAATGATTAAGGGTAAATCAAATTCTAAGGCGAGTTTGATCTGAGCTTTGAAGAAATATAATTGTCGATCCATGTCAGGTTCAGGAATCATTGCATCCAATCCACATTCGCCAATAGCAATGGCAGGGAATGTTTGCAGAGTTTGTTTTAAAACAACTAGATCTTGATCTGTATGATTTTGAATAAAATATGGATGAAGCCCGTAAGCTGCGTACGTTTCAGGAAATTCCTGTGTGATTTGATGGATTTGCTCAAATTCTTGGGTAATGGTCCCTGGAATGATCCAGCCATTCACATGATGATTTTGTGCATCGGTTAAATGCTGATCCAAGTCGTTGATGAGCCTTGGATCATTGAGATGTATATGAGAATCAAAGAGCTTTAGCGTCTGGTTCTGCATTTTCAATACGGTGTCTAGGTGTTTGAGTCGTATTATGAATGTCCCAAGTCACTTTTTTGATAAATCTCTTTTGGCGCAATGGGCATTCGTAGCGAGTACAAATTTCACAAGATTCAGGCACGCAATCATCTATGTGTACAAATAGTTCAACAGGTTCATCAAAATACTCATGGGTCACTGCACGTAATTTTTCATACTCTTTATGTGCTTCACGAGTGTTGAAAAACCATGGTACAGTTAAATGGCAATCTAAATGCAGGTTACTGCCATATTTGATAAAGCGAATATTATGAATATCAACCCAGTTTTCTTCACGATGCTTGTTCAATACTTCTAAATATTCTTGTAATAAATCTTCATCAGCCTCATCCATGATGCCTGCGATGGCTTCGCGAATGATGTGAAAACCTGTATAGGCGATAAAAATACTGAAGAAGATGGCAATAACGCTATCTAACCATAGCCAATCCGTTAATAAAACTAAAGCTAAGCCAACGATTAAGGCAATCGATGAATAGCTATCTGTCATCAAATGTTTACCGCCAGCAATTAATGGCAATGATTTTTGTTCTTTGCCTTTTTTGACGGTGATATAACCAAGGATAAAGTTAATAATACCTGCGATGGCAACCAAGAAAATACCATAACCTAATTGGTGAACAGAGTGCTCATTGCTAATCAGCTGTCCGATTGCTTCATAGAGTATATATAGGCCCGCTAGAGTGATTAATGTGCCTTCAATTCCTGCGGCTAGGAACTCTATTTTTCCATGGCCATATGGGTGATTATGATCTTTAGGCAGATATGAAACATATAAGCTGTAGAGGGTAAAACCACCCGCTACAACGTTTACAATGCTTTCTAAGGCATCCGTTAAAATGGCAACAGAACCTGTTAGCCACCAAGCGACAAACTTGATGACCAACAGTAATGTACTGACAGTTAATACAATTTTTTGCAGTTTAATAATTGATTGTGCGTTATCAGTCATTTTGCCTTATCGGTTGAGTTAAATAAAAAATTATGAGATCAAAGAAGATGCTTGCAAGTCAGCATGGTAAGAAGAGCGAACCATTGGTCCTGAAGCCACTTCTTTAAAGCCCATTTTTAAGCCTTCTTCTTTATACATTGCGAAAGTTTCAGGTGTTACATAGCGTAAAACAGGCAAGTGATGTGGACTTGGTTGTAAATATTGACCAATCGTCAGCATATCTACATTGTGCGCACGTAAATCGCGCATAACTTCTAAAATTTCTTCATCTGTTTCGCCTAAGCCAACCATCAAACCTGATTTTGTTGGTACATCAGGGCATTGTGCTTTGAAATTTTTCAAAAGATCTAAAGAGTATTGATAATCAGCACCAGGACGAGCAGCTTTATACAAACGAGGTGCTGTTTCCATGTTGTGATTGAAAACATCAGGTGGATTTTTTGCCAAAATTTCAATCGCAATATCCATTCTGCCACGGAAGTCAGGTGTCAAAATTTCAATTTTTAGATCAGGATTGGTTGCGCGTGCTGCTGTAATACAGTCTGAAAAGTGCTGAGCACCGCCATCACGAAGATCATCACGATCTACAGAGGTAATGACTACATAACGTAAGCTCATCGCAGAAACTGTTTCTGCTAAGTTTTTTGGCTCTTCAGGATCTAAAGGATTAGGGCGACCATGACCAACATCACAGAAAGGGCAGCGACGAGTACAAATAGCACCCATAATCATGAATGTCGCAGTACCTTTACCAAAGCATTCGCCTAAGTTAGGGCAAGCTGCTTCTTCACAAACAGTTGCTAACTTCGCACCACGCAAAATTTCTTTTAATTCCATGACTCTTTTGCCACCAGAATACGTCGCGCGAATCCAAGATGGTTTTTTTAAGCGAGTTTCATCTGTTGTTGGTTCGATCTTAATTGGGATACGAGCAACTTTATCAGCGCCTCTTAATTTTTCACCTTGTACTGGTCTTTGGCTAGTCGTCATGTGTTCTCCTTGATGAATGTTCAACAAGTTCTCGAAAACTTGTTTGGAAGTACTCTGTAAAAGTTGATTTGATTAAGTTGAGATCAAAATTTTCATTCAAATCGCTAACATTAACCATTTTTAATCCTTGATAACCACAAGGATTAATGTATGAAAAAGGGGTTAAATCCATGTCTACATTTAAAGATAGGCCATGATAACAGCAACCTTTGCGAACTCTTAGGCCCAATGAAGATATTTTTTTCTCTTCATTATCGTGAATCACATAGATTCCTGGTGCATCAGGCTTAGCATAGCTTTCAATGTTTAAATCTGCCAATACTTTGATCGTCGTATTTTCTAGTAAGCTCACCAAAGGGCGTGGTGATAATTTATGCTTTTTAATGTTCAATAAAGGATAAAAAATCAGTTGTTTTGGACCATGATAAGTGACTTGGCCACCACGATCTGTCGGTACAATTGGTATATTGCTTAACTGTAAAATATGTTCTTCTTTACCTGCTAACCCTTGAGTAAATACTGGATTGTGTTCGGTAATCCAAAACTCATTTTCAGTGCCGTAATTGCGTTCATCAGTAAAATCACGCATGGCTTGGTAAATATCGTTGTATTCGGTTAAACCTAAATCTTTAATGATCATGCCGTTTTTTCCTTAAATTGGCACTCATTATAAACAAGACAAGCAGCACATTTTGGTGAACGAGCCACGCAAATATAACGGCCGAGTAAAATTAACCAATGATGTGCATCGAGCATGAACTCTTTAGGAATGCGTTTAACCAATTCTTGTTCAACGGCTAATACATCTTTTCCAGGTGCTAAACCTGTACGGTTAGAAACTCTGAAAATATGTGTATCTACAGCCATTGTAGGCTGTTTAAATGCAGTATTTAAAATCACATTTGCAGTTTTTCGGCCAACACCAGGCAACGATTCTAAATCTGTACGATTTTCAGGAATCACGCTATTGAATTTTTTGACAAGAATTTGGCAAGTTTTATACAAGTTTTCAGCTTTAGTGTTAAATAGACCAATGGTTTTAATGTAATTTTTGATGCCATCAACGCCAAGCGCAGCAATTGCTTCAGGCGTATTCGCAACTTTAAACATCGGAACAGTGGCTTTATTCACGCCTTTATCTGTTGCTTGTGCTGACAGTAAAACGGCAACCAATAGTTCGAAGGGTGAGTTGTAAATCAGCTCAGTTGTAGGGTTGGGATTATCATCGCGCAAGATTGTAAAAAAAGAACGAATCTCTTCTTTATTCATTTTACGTTGATACAACTTCGACATTTCTACTCTCTCTCTTGATGTTTGGCTTGCGTTTTGGCTTTTGCCATAGCGATGAGAGATAACATATCAGAATCACTCGAACGACTCGCCAATACTTTTTCTTGTGGTGGCAATGTTTTTGTGATGGTTGTACGGTTAGCAGAACGTTGTTGTCTTGCTTGGTAACGCGCACGCGTTTTATCCGCTCGAACTTTTTGTATGTCAGACAAACCCACTTCAGGAAAATACTCTTCTTCGCTAGGTTTAATGTAAATGCAATCCAGCGGGCAAGGCGCAATACATAAATCGCAACCCGTACATTCTGATTGAATCACTGTATGCATTTTCTTTTTAGTACCAACAATGGCATCAATTGGGCATGCTTGAATACATTTAGTGCAGCCAATACAGAGGGTTTCATCAATATAAACCGTGTGTAAAGGTTGAGTGATACCACAGCTCGGATCAATTTCCGCTTCAGGTTTGTTTAATAGCGCAGCCAAAGAACGCATGACAGGTAAGCCACCTGGCGGACAACGATTGATATTGGATTCGCCTTTACTGAGAGACTCAGCATAAGGTAGGCAGCCTTTAAAGCCACATTGCTCACACTGTGTTTGTGGGAGCAATTGATCTATTTGTTCTACTAAATTCATCTTAATAACACAAAATTCCCATTAAACGACCTTCATCATCATGTATTCTTTCATTGCCTTTACATGGATCAGGTAGGCGCTTACCTACAGGATAAAATTTATTTGAGTTTGCTAAATTTGTATCTGCAGCAGGTGTAATCTTTGTCACTTGGCTAGTTTTTGGATTGACTGTGCAATTTAACAATGCTGCATTTTTTGTTACAACGGTTAAAGTCGTTGCATCTGATTGTGGGTCAATATTAGCGATTGATTGAATGTCTTTATTTGAGATGATGCAGCTTCTTAATGCTGCTTTATGCTCTGGAATAATTGTGGTCCAATTTTGGTTGGCTTGTGTTTCTGCAACCGAAAGGGCAGATTCATTTGAATGAGTTGTGACACAAGCAGATAAAATTGCTGCAATAGGGAATAACAATACGATTTTTTTCATGCGTTACCTCAAATTAGATTAATTAGTCTGGCTAGGTTCGTTAGACTGAGCTTCGATGTGTGCTTTCAGTGCTTCGTAGCCACCAATGTTCTGAGCTTTATAGTATCCTTTACTATGCAATAGTTGTGCTGCAATTGCAGAGCGTACACCTGATTTACAGTAGAGGTATATATCAGCTTCTTTGTCAGTAGTGATATTGTCAATTTCTTGAAGGATTTCACGATAATCAATATGAATAGCATTATCTAAATGTCCCATATTGAACTCTTCAGTCGTTCTTACATCAATTAAATAGAGCATAATTTTTCTAAACTTACTTATTCACAAACTTCAGTTGGAGGAGGGGCATCGCACTTTGTGCAGATATTATTGCGAGTTGTGTCAGCATAATTTTCACATAAACCCCATTCTCCTTTTGGCAAAGAAATTGATTCGCCAATAATTGGGGTGCCGCTTTCACAAGTCCATATTTGATAACATACAGGATACTCTTTGATTGAAGGGCTACTTTTAACCCAGCGACCAATAGTCACATTGTTTTCTGCTTCAACCACTTCATCAGCCAACTCGGATTGAGCTTGAGCGGAGACAGAGAACAAGATATTGATTAGTAAAAATACTAAGATTTTTGACAACTTAGACATTATCAAAAAGTTCCTATATAAAAAATATTAGGCGCTCATTGTACTTTAAAAAAGCCTCATTGACATTCTTTTGATGTAAAATCTCGCTATTCTCCATTACAAAATATATAAGGTATTTATGAGTTTGCTATCTAATAGACAAATTATTACATGGTTGGCAGTTGTTTTTTTCTGCTGGCTTGTCTTCTTGTTAAGGTCGGTGTTGACGCCATTTTTAATTGCTTTTGGGCTTGCTTATATTGGTAATCCATTGGTAATTAAATTACAAAATAAATTTACCAAACTATCTAGACTGTGGGCGGTCACAATTGTATTTACTATTTTAGTGCTGATCATGTTGATTTTATTATTGATTTTTATCCCTATGTTGGTAAATCAAGTAATTTTATTGCTCAATAAAATCCCGCATATTCTTAATTGGATGCAAGAGAATATTTTTAAATATTTTGGTAAAGATTTATCGCCTGAATTTATGAATCTGAATTTATCAAGCGTTCAAGAGGCGCTGTCTACTTATGGTGGTGTGATTAGTGAAACATTGAAGAAGATTATTAGTTCATTAACATCTTCTACTTTAGCGATTATTGGTTTTGTAACGGGCTTATTTTTAATTCCAATGCTGACTTTTTACTTTATGCGCGATTGGGAATTGATCAATAATCGTTTGATGAATCTAATCCCATTAACAATACGAGACCGAGTGATTAAATTTTTAACGGAAGCGAATGAAATGCTCGGAAGTTTCATGAGAGGCCAGCTATCAGTGATGTTTGTCTTAGCATTAGTGTATGGTTTTGGACTGACTTTGGTGAATTTAGAATTTGGATTGTTGATCGGATTAATTGCAGGGTTGATCAGTTTTATTCCATATTTAGGTGCATCTACAGGAATCGTTACCGGATTGGCAATGGCGTGGTTTCAAACACATGATTATAAATTATTAATCTTAGTTGGAATTGTATTTGCTATTGGGCAGTTATTGGAAAGTTTTGTCTTAACACCTAAATTAGTAGGGGATAAATTAGGGATGCATCCTGTGGCGGTTATTTTTGCGTTAATGGCAGGTGGCACGCTATTTGGCTTCTTCGGTATTTTATTGGCATTGCCTGTGTGTGCTGTGTTAATGGTAGGTTTGAGAGATATTTATAGTCTATATACTCAAAGCCAGTTTTATATAGGGAATAAAGAATAAAGCTTAGCAATCATTATTGGATTGCTCTTGTCGCAAACGGCCGTAAATATTAAGTGTTAATTTATGGCCGTTTAAATATTGATTGCAAATAATAAAATAACCATTGGCAAGCCCAGTTCCGAGTCCTCGGCCAAATTTTCTACCTGAATTAAACTGAACACCATGTTGAATATTTCGGCTGCTCATAATTTTGATGCTGGAATGGAAAGGCTCTTGTATTTTTAAGATATTGCTAGGCAATGGTTTGAATGAATTATTCGAATCAATAAATACAATCCAACCTTGGTGCCAATCATATGAGTTGTCAGAAATACAATTCATATGATCTATGGAAATGCACATAGATACTCGTTGTTTAGTTTGATTGGATTTGTTTTTGGCAAATCTTAGATCTTTTTCTAGGATTAAAATTGCAGATTTTAATCTGTAGTTGGCCAAAGTTGTTGAAAATGTAGGAATAGAAAGAGAAAGGCTAATGCCTAAAATAGCTAAGACGATGATGATTTCAAACAGTGAAATGCCTTTATTCATCATCATCTTAATGTATTATTCAGGTTGAGGTTCGCTAGTAACTTCAGCAGGATCATCAAAAGTTAATTGATCCTCAAACATCTCTAGAGTTTTAGGGCCTATGCCAGGAACGGCGATTAAGTCATTTGCTTCAGTGAATGGTCCATGATTTGTTCGATATTGAACAATCGCTTCAGCTTTTACTGCACCAATACCTTTTAGCTCATTACTCATAGTTTCTGCATCGGCGGTGTTGATATTTAATGCTAAAGCGAATGACGAGATGCTGGATATACCTATTACTGCAAGTGTTTTCAATATGATATTCATAATGTATAACCTCTTGAATCATTAAAGGAAGTTATATTTTTAGCAGTAATGAAAAGTATTGTTAATTTAAATGTTAAATTATGTTAAGGATATATCGAGAAATCATGCTTTTTCTCAGTCGTTCCATCAATTGTATAAACAATAATTTGCTCTATATTGCCTGCAAATGATTTCGATAAATGGCGCGTAGATTTATTAAAAGCAATTAAGTAAGCGTCAGAATTTTTCAAGAGAAAGTCCAATGCATCTTGTGGGGTTTTTATATCTCGATCATCGATCGCCTTTAGAAA
>CANRJJ010000055.1 GCA_947630895.1 uncultured Wohlfahrtiimonas sp.
TGTCGATCGTTTCACGAATTTCATCATCAGTGATCACCAAATCTTCAACTCTAGGTTTTAATGATGGATCTTTGATAGAAGCAATTTGTTGCTCTCTCCACTTTGCTAAAGCTGCTGGTGCAGTCGTGTAATGACCGTGACAATCTATAACTAAACTCATTTATATCTCCTTCATACTTCCTAATTGTTTAACCGTTGACCTTACGAGGTGAAACGTATGCATCACCCGTCATCAAGATTCTTGCTGTTCTCAATAAAGATGCGCCTTTAACTACAAATGCACCTTGCTCTTCTTCGATGTCCAAAGACACACTAAATTCACCTGTAGGGTGCTCGATCGACAATACAGGATTGCCTTCTTCGCGTTTTGCTAAAGGATAAGCAACACTACCAGGGTATTCACATGCTGTCGCCACTGTAACTGCTGCCAATACACCGATCGCATCATGACAAACATGTGGAATATAACAACGTGTATGAATTGCACCGCCATTAATTGCAGGTGCTAACAAACACATTTTTGGATAATTTTTCTTGCTGACATCGCCCAATCCCATTTTTTCAGCAGCTTCTAATCTTAATTGATTAATCACTGCTTTCAATTCTGTATTGGCATTGTAATCAGCCACTGACTCATAGCCTGTAACGCCAAAATCTTCAGCTGTCATCAAGACCATTGGCATACCATTATCAATACACGTCACTTCTACTGTTTTACCATTTGATAATGTGAATGTATCTTTGATAGAACCTGTTGGTAATAATGAACCACACAAAGAGCCTGCGATGTCTAAAAATTTAATATAAACAGGAGAAGCTGTACCTGGTACACCATCGATTCTAGCGTCGCCATCATATCTTACTTCACCGTTAGGCGTTTCAACTGTAATGTCGCTCAACATGCCTGTGTTTTGTGTCAATACACGCACTGTTGTCGTTTCACCTTTTGGCTCGATCATTTTTGTTTCAAGCGCAAATGGCACAACAGCCGCTAACATATTGCCACAGTTTGGCTCTGTATCTACAAGATCACTATTTGGTTGCAATTGTGCAAATAGGAAAGTGATTTCACTTTCATCATTTTCTGATTTAGAGATAATTCCCATTTTAGTCGTTAATGAGTGCGCACCACCCAAACCATCAATTTGTCTTGGATCTGGAGAACCCATAATTGCTAGCAAATATTGATCTCGTAATGTAATATCCTCAGGCAAATCTGCAGCGTTTATAAATACACCTTTGGATGTACCACCTCTTACTAAACTTACTGGAACTGCGATTTTTTCTGGCATTTCTACCTCTCAAGCCTTTTGTCGGTATAAAAATTTTTACATACATCATCTTATAAAAATTAAATAGTGGAATAAATGTGATATAAGTTCTATGAGTTAGTACAAAAATGCATAACTCGTTTTGTTGATCATGTATATCGAGATATAGGGAAAATTTGTAATGAAAAACCTGCCAATTGACTTGAAACAATTGCGTTATTTTATTCATGTAGCAGAATTTGGGAGCTTCACCAAAGCTGCGAATCACCTGGACGTTGCACAACCAATTTTAAGCAGACAAATCAGAAAGTTAGAGACAACTTTAGGCAAAAGCTTGCTCATTAGAAATGGTCGCGGAGTTTCGCTTACAGACTCAGGACATATACTATTACAATATAGCCGAGAGATTTTAACACTCGTTGGTCATATCTACGAAGAATTAGTTCAAGGTAGCTTGTCTGGCCATATCTCAATCGGTATTCCACCCACTTTATCTCGCATGCTGTCTGTTTCTTTAACAAAACAATTTCACAAAGCATTACCTGAAGCTCGTTTGGTCATTACTGAAGCGATGACATCGACAATTGAAGATCGTATTATCACCGGTCGTTTGGATATGGGATTGCTATATAATACAAACAGATCACAAGAATTAGATCTACAAGTATTGGCCAAAGAAAATCTTTACCTCATTGCGCCAAAAGAATTTCAATTTAACAATAAAACACAACTTCAATTAAAAGATGTGGCGGACTTACCATTAATTCTTCCTTCTTACCCTAATACTTTTAGAAAACTGGTAGAAGTGGAGATGACAAAATCAGGGCTCAAACCCAATGTTATTTTAGAAATGAATAGTATTCATACCATCATCGAATTAATTGTTGAAGGCGTTGGTTGCGGGATACTTTCTCAAAAAATCCTCAAAACATTG
This sequence comes from uncultured Wohlfahrtiimonas sp., assembly GCA_947630895.1. Lineage (GTDB taxonomy): Bacteria > Pseudomonadota > Gammaproteobacteria > Cardiobacteriales > Wohlfahrtiimonadaceae > Wohlfahrtiimonas. The sequence continues at coordinate 2,206 of CANRJJ010000055.1, forward strand.
AGTGATGAGGATAGAAACAAGCTACATGCGATCTGTATACCATCACTAGAGAGCCGATTATATCTAGCTACTTCGAATAAACGTATGATTACAAAAACGCAAACAACAATGCTACAAATCATCCATTCTTTGATCAATGAATACTTTAATAGCTAATTGACTAAAAAACAGACAGATATATCAAATCAAATATATCTGTTAGACAAAATAGAACCCACATACTCCATGATTTTCATGCATAATCAGTACAGAACTGAAATTTAAAAATCAGTCAAACCCATTAATATCAATACATTAATGGGTTAATAATATGATTACGGAGGATATATGGAAAAACATAACGGTCGTTCAAAAGACTTTCAAGAATTTATAGACGAGAACAAATTTTCAAAATTTCAGTGGATGATATTTGGTGTTTGTTTCCTCGTTGCACTACTAGATGGTTACGATACTGTAGCCATTGGGTACATCGCACCTAGCCTAATTAATGAGTGGGGAATTCAAAAACCTGACCTTGCAATGGCAATGAGTGCAGGCTTATTTGGTATCGCTATTGGTGCAATTGGGTTTGGTCCATTGGCTGACCGTTTAGGCCGTAAAATTATGTTAGTCATCTCCGTATTAGTTTTTGGTATCGGCACATTGATCTCCGCTTATAGCCAAAACTTAACTCATATCGAAATTTTACGTTTTATCACAGGCGTTGGTTTAGGTGCAGCAATGCCAAATGCCGTGACATTACTCACAGAATATGTACCTACGAAACGTCGTTTCTTCTTAGTTAATACTATGTTCTGCGGATTCCCAGTGGGCGCTGCATCAGGCGGTTTCTTAGCAGCTTGGATCATTCCTCAGTTTGGCTGGCAATCTGTTTTATTTTTGGGTGGTATTGTTCCAATCTTTTTAGCTATTTTCATCGTATTCTTTATTCCTGAGTCTGCACGTTATTCAATTAATAAAGGTGCTTCACAAGAAAAAATTAAAGCGGTGTTAACGAAAATCTCAGCATCGGCAAAAAATTTCAGTAGTTTTTATCTATCTGAAGCTAATGCAGTCAAAACCGACACAAAAACAAGCGGCGTTAAAGTTATATTATCCAAAAAACTAGCATTAGGTTCTGTGATGCTTTGGATCACGTACTTCATGGGCTTAGTGATTTTCTACGGCGTATCGAATTGGATGCCAACGCTATTTACAGCAGCTAACATCAGCGGTTCTTTAGCAGCAATCGTAACAGGTTTATTTGCATTAGGTGGCTTAGGTGCAATTGCTAATGGCTGGTTAATGGATAGATACAATCCAAGTCTTTTAATCGCATTTTTCTCATTCTTAACATTCTTAACTGTAGGTATTATCGGTTACTCAGTAAATGTAGGCACAGCAGCTTTAGTTGTTGTAACGATCGTGGCTGGTATTGTAATGAATACAGCACAATCATCACTCCCTTCATTTGCAGCAAGCTTTTACCCTACAGCGGGCAGAAGCACAGGTGTATCTTGGATGTTAGGCGTTGGTCGTTTTGGTGGTATCGCAGGTTCTTACCTGGTGGCTGAACTCATCAGAAGAGAAATGAGCCTAGAGCAAATCTTTGTAATCTTGGCATTACCTGCTGCGATCTCAACGGCGGCTTTGATCATCATTTACCTCAACTACTTTACAAAAAAACGTCAAGCTGCCAATAAAGAAATAGAAACAGAAAATGCTTACAGCGCATAATTCTTAGAAATTTAAACCAATAAAAAAGCTGCTAAAAATAGCAGCTTTTTTTATTTCAATCATACTTACGCTTCTGTTAATTCTTTAACCACTTCAAATAAAACTTCTACACCTTTGGCAACTTCAGCATATTCTGTCCATTCTGATGGATGGTGACTCATGCCATCTTTGCTTGGCACAAAAATCATACCTGAGTTTGTGATTTTAGAAAAAATCATAGCATCATGTCCTGCACCACTGACCATTGGCTCATTGGAAATACCTAATTGGTTACTATGCTTTCTAAAACTATTAACAATCTCTTCAGAAAAATGTGTTGGCTCAATGTATAAAGTGGACTCTTCACTAATCACAATGCCTTTTCTACTTTGCGCATGAATCGCTGATTTGATTGTAGCAACCATATTATCCAGCTTACTTTTTTCTTTAGCGCGAATATCAATGGTAAATGCCACTTTATCAGGGATCACATTTGCACCATTTGGATAAACATTCAAGCGTCCAACTGTTGCCACACAATATTCACCTTCAGCCACTGCAATCTTTTCGACTTCAGAGATAATAGGACTCGCGACTAATAATGCATCGCTTCGCATTCCCATTGGCGTTGTGCCTGCATGACCTGCTCTGCCCTGAACCACAACTTGTAACTGGGCAATACCAACGATTGCTTCCACAATGCCAACATCTTTTTTAAGATTTTCTAAAATAGGACCTTGCTCAATGTGAAGCTCTAAAAATGCTTTAATAGAATTTTCTGGATACACAATACTGTCAATATTCTCTGGCTGAAATCCTGCATTTTTAATGTGTTCAGCTGCAGTGAAGCCATTTTGATCATGCAATTTTTGCAAATCTTCATATTTTATAATTCCGCACAGCGCACGAGAGCCCATTAAACTTGAATTAAAACTTGTACCTTCTTCTTCCACCATTGCAATAATTTCTAACGGGAATTTAGGTTTTAACCCTTGCTCTTTAAACAATCTTGCAATTTCAATGCCTGCCATAATTCCCGTAGGACCATCGAACATTCCACCATTTGGTACAGAATCATAATGAGAACCGACTAATACAATCGGTTGATCATCAATTTCAGGTGATGATAAACGCCCGATAATATTGCCCAATGCATCTTCACGAACAGTTAAACCTGCATCGAGCATTAATTCTTTAATCAATGGACGAGCTTTCTCAGCTTCTAAACTATATGACAATCTTGTTGTGCCTTGCCCTGGCGTTGCATTAAACTCATTTAATGCTTCTAAATCCTTTTGAATCCGTGCTGCCTGCACCATAATAAACTCCAACCTTTCTTTAAATTTCTATCTGCTAAATTTAGCATGCCATAGAAAAAATAAAAGCTTAGATATTCTCTAAGCTTTTATTCAAGTCATATTGCTGTTTTTTAAACACGATTGACTTTACCACTTGCCAATTCGCCTTGATAAAAAGTTGCAGTTCTTGGTGATATTCTCGCAACTGCTTCCGCAGAACAACTTGCATCCACTAATACGAAACTCGCATCATCACCAACTTTAGGCCAAACCTGCTCACCCTTGTGATTTAACGGCAAAACATTACCTGTCGCGATTTCTAAAGCTCTTGATAATTCAAACTCATCAGCATAGCTATATAAACGTGCATATAAGTTTGCTTTCTCTAACATATCGCCCAATCCAAATGGAGACCACCAATCAATCACACTATCTGTACCTGTCATCACAAATACACCTTCTTCTTTTAAAATAGATAAAGGCATGTGCATTTTTCCGATCGGAATCGTTGAAGCGACATCCATTCCTAACGCATTCATTCGTCGCGCAACTTCTCTTGTTTCTTCAGGCGATAATGTCGATAATGCAAAGCCATGGCTTAAGGTCACTTTATTTTGTAAGGATGGATTTTGTTCCATCACATCTAACATATAGTTAATCGCTTTCATACCACTTGGAGCTGTTTCATGTAGATGAATATCAACGCCTTTATCGTAATCCAAAGCTATTTGAAACATAGTATCTAACGATTTTTCTAAATTACCATCCACGGTTGTGGGATCTAATCCACCCACATAATGCGCGCCCGCATCCATTGCTTCTCGCATCAATTGCACTGAATTAGATAGTAATAATCCATGCTGTGGAAAGGCGACGATTTCACATGAAAAATTATCAGCATTACTTGCTAATACTCGTTGTGTCGCTTCTAAATTTTTTAATTGCGATACAGGATCAATATTACAATGGCTACGCGCAATCACAGAACCTTTAGATTGAATCAAATCTTTAATCGCAATGGCTCTTTCTTCTGTGAATGGTTGCATTTTGGGCAATAAATCTTCTTCCAATGCAATCATATCTTTGATGTTTTTGCCTTTACGAGATTTTGGCGCTTGCCAAGGCCCACCATAAAAAGTTTTATCCAAATGGATATGCATATCTTTAAATGCTGGTAACAGAAGTTTTCCATCAGCACTATATGCAACTAAAGTACTATCAGGATGTTGTTTATTTTTATAAATGCCGATGATTTTGCCATTGTCGACTTCTAAGGTTACAAGTTCTGTTTTCGTCGCAACGACAGCACCATAATCATAATCAAAACCGACTTCAGTCAATACATCATCTAAATAGTAATGTTGTGCTTTTATAGCACTAACTTTTTTAGAAGATGATAATGTTTCTGCATTTGCAGAACTCATTACTCCAAGCATTGCTGCAGCTGCCGTTAACTTTCCACCATTGACTAAAAATCCTCTTCTATCCGTAGAATTATTCATTACTATCCTCTCCTTTAGCTTTACCTTGTTTGGTTACTTAGTAATACATTTTTGTAATAACTGCTGATAATTGTCTTCCATGTTTGCAAGATAATCTTTGTCATTTTCATCATAAACCAAAGGCTCACCAATCACGACATCACAATTGAATGGCACAAATAATGCTTCACCTTTGGGTAGCGCTTTGCCCAACCCTCGTAAAATAATAGGATAAACAGGCACATCATTGTATTGTGATGCTAAATAATGAATGCCTCGTTTTAATTTAAACGCCCTATCTTCTGTAGTTGAACGCGTACCTTCAGGATATAAAATGACTATATCACCATTATCCAATGCAGAATAGCAGCCTGAAAATAGCTCATTGGGTGATTTAATTTCATTGCGTGAAATCGGAATAATATCGATGCAGTAAGTAGAAAACCATGTAATCCATCGATTTTTACAAAAGTAATCTGTAGCTGCCACGGGACGAACGCGATGCAATTGTTTGAGCGGATATAAACTCATTAAAACCAAAGTGTCTAAATGACTTGTATGATTAGCGGCTAAAATTGCAGGACCATTAACTGGCAAATTTTTACGATTAACAATATTAAGTCCCAATCCAATCAATACTAATGGTTTTACGATGATGGCAAAAAAAAGTATTTTAATAATTCTTTTCATATCGCAATTACCTAGTCACATAATAAAAATAGTGGAAAAATAACGGAATCGAATACATTAAACTATCGATTCTATCTAATAATCCACCATGGCCTGGGATTAATGAACCACTATCTTTAATGCCTAAATCACGTTTCACTGATGATAAAACCACATCGCCAATAAAACCTGAAGCTGCGATTAACATACCTGCAAAAAAGCCCTGCTGCCAAGTTAAAATGGTTAAAAATGGCGCCAATATCATTGAAATAATCATTGTAATGATTAAGCCACCAATAAAACCTTCCCATGTTTTATTTGGGCTCACTTTTGGGAGAATTTTATGTTTACCGAATAATTTTCCTGATACATATTGGCTGACATCATTAAATTGGGTCACAAAAATTATGTAAAATAATAATCCTGTAAATCCTGCTTTCACATTAATTAAATCTATATTAGCCAAATATGCAATGTGGCTAAATCCAAATACACAGAGCATCAAACTCCATTGAATTGTTGCATTGGCTTTAATGAAGCCTTGGGTTTCCCCAATCAATACTGCCCTAAAAGGCAATAATAAAAACATATAAACTGGAATCGTAATAATAAACATTCCATACCACTGAATATAAGCAAAGTAATATTGCAATGGGATGGATAGATAAGCCCAAAAGATTAATCGTCGATCAACTGATCGAATCGGTACGATCGAATAAAACTCTTTAAGTGCTAGAAAGCTGATGAACGCAAAAAATACTGTGGTGGCTGTTTTACCAAAATAAAAAACACATAGAATCAAACCGATCATCCACCACCATGATTTTGTGCGTTGCACTAATTCAGAGTGATCTTTCGTAATATCATATTTATTTTTACGCCAAACAATAACGCTAGATGCCATCAATATGATCAGTAAAATGCCAACCATCATTAAACTATGTTGTGGAAAATTATCCATTTAATCTTTCCTTATTATATTTCTACAATCATTTTAAATATTTATTTCACAATTATAACGATAAGCGATTAAAGCATTCTGAATAAATATCACTAAGCTTTCATTATAAAATACATCTCTTAAATTAAACATTGTTTACTTTAAATAAAACATCGATTAATATTATTTAAAATTCACTTTCATAACTTTTTAAGTAATATTTATTCACATAAGAAAAAATATAAGGCCACTAAAATGATATCAATCTACAAACTTAAACCTGCATTTCAAGCTTTATTACGCCCAATTGTTCAAAAGCTTTATGACGCTAAAATCACAGCCAATCAAGTGACTGTAGCTGCATGTTTAGGATCTTTATTAATCGCAGCAATCATCATAGCGATATTACCCAATACTTCTATTTTATGGCTAATGCCCATTTGGATGTTTGTTCGCATGGCTCTGAATGCGATCGATGGCATGCTTGCCCGTGAATTTAATCAGCAATCAAAGTTAGGGGCTTATTTGAATGAAATTTGCGATGTAATTGCTGACAGTGCGCTATTTCTAACATTTATCTATATCGGTGGCATTGATCATTACACCGTTTTACTCATTATCTTCCTATCAATTTTATCTGAATATGTTGGTGTCATGGCTCCATTAATAGGCGCTTCTCGCCGTTATGATGGGCCGATGGGGAAAAGTGATCGCGCTTTTGTCTTTGGCACATTAAGTGTGCTCATTGCCACAAATATTCTTCCATCGATCTGGATCAATGTTGTTTTATACGCCACTGCTATACTTTTGCTCTACACAATTTTTAACAGAATCCGTAATGGCATCCAAGAAGCCAATAAAAATATATAAGGATATGCTCATGAGAAAAGAAGAAACTTCAACATTCACAAGCCATGATGGCGAAAATTTATTTTATCGACATTGGCCTGCTATTGAAGATAGCCCTGAAAAAAAAGCCATTATTTTATTTCATAGAGGCCATGAACATTCAGGACGAATTGCTCATCTTGTGGATGAATTAAATTTACCTGATTTTGAGTTTTTTGCGTGGGATGCGAGAGGTTGCGGTGAATCCCCTGGTGCTCGTGGTGATGCACCAAACTTCGGCTGGATCGCGCAAGATGCTGAGGCTTTTTTTCAATACATACAAAAAACATATAACATTAAAGCAGAAAACATCGCAGTGATCGCACAAAGCGTAGGCGCTGTCATTGCTGCAACTTGGGTGCATGATTATGTGCCTAAAATTCGTGCTTTAGTACTGGCATCCCCTGCTTTTCGCGTCAAACTTTATGTCCCGTTTGCGATTCCTGGATTACGCTTAATGTATAACCTTCGTGGCAATTTCTTTGTGAATAGCTATGTGAAATCTCGCTTTTTAACCCATGATGAAGAAAGGCAACACTCTTTTAATACTGATCCGCTAATCGCTCGCCCTATTTCCACTAAAATTTTATTAGATTTATTTGATACTTCTAAAAGAATCGTTGCCGATGCTGCTTCTATCCATGTACCAACACAATTATTAATCTCAGGATCAGATTATGTTGTTAGACGAAAACCTCAAGAAACTTTCTTTAAAAACTTAGGCTCAAAAACTAAAGAAAAACATATATTAGAAGGTTTCTACCATGACACATTGGGTGAAAAAGATCGTCATCAAGCTATTGTGAAGGCTCGCACTTTTATTAAAAATGCATTTAGCTATCCTATTGAAACACCTAATTTACTCAATGCTGATCAAAAAGGTTATACCGCTGATGAATCTCGTGCTTTAAGTAAACCTGAAAAGAATCTTTTTAAAAAACTCTATTGGTGTTTCACTAAAAAAGGGCTAAAACATGCTTCTAAAATCTCTGATGGCATTAAACTAGGCATTGATACAGGCTTCGATTCAGGAAGCACTTTAGATTATGTTTATCGTAATCAAGCATCAGGCTTAACAACCTTTGGTCGATTTTTAGATTTTAATTATCTTCAAGCAATTGGTTGGAGAGGCATTCGTCAACGTAAAATCAATTTAGAAAAAATATTAAAATTAGCCATTGAAACACAACAAAGTGAAGGTAAAGATGTTCGAATTGTGGATGTTGCAGCAGGTCATGGTCGATATATTTTAGAAACTGTGGCACAACTCTCACAAAAACCCACATCAATTTTATTGCGCGATTATAGTGAATTGAATGTAGAAAAAGGCTCTTTATTAATCCAACAAAAAGGATTGGCTGATATTGCACAATTTGAACAAGGCAATGCTTTCAGTGAAGAAGAGCTTTCGAATTTATCTCCGAAGCCGACCATCGCAATTGTTTCAGGTTTATATGAGTTATTTGGCGAAAATCATCTGTTACAAAGCTCGTTAAAAGGCTTAGCGAATAGCATAGAAGTAGGTAATTATTTGATTTATACCAATCAGCCTTGGCATCCACAATTGGAGTATATTGCACGTGCTTTAACGAGTCATCGTGAAGGCCAACAATGGGTTATGCGTCGTCGTACACAATTAGAAATGGATCAATTAGTGGAAGAAGCTGGATTCACTAAAAAAGAGATGCTGATTGATGAATGGGGCATTTTTACAGTTTCTATCGCTGTTCGTAATCACGATGAATAATCAAAAACTCTGGATACAAAAAGGAATATGGTTAATCAGTTTAACCATATTCTTTTATATTTCTTATGGTTTTGCGAACCATTTTACGCTGTGGCGAGCTGAAAATGGTACGATTATTCCATCTTTGATGTTTGATTGGGAACAATACATTCCTCTTCTACCTTGGACAATTCTTCCCTATTGGATTGAGAATTTTTTATATGGTTTAGCCATCATCATTTGCATCAACAAAATTCAGCTTTTTACATTAGGTAAAAGACTTTTAACCGTACAAATTATCTGTGTTATTGGCTTTTTAATTTATCCAATGGAACAAATTAATATTGCTATTCGCCCAGAAATGGATGGCTTTTTCGGCTTTTGGTTCACGTCATTAACAAAGTTTGATCTGCCTTATAATCAAACACCATCTTTGCATATTGCATTACTCGTGATTTTAACGCGCTTTTACTTAGAAAGATTATCCAAATCATGGCGATATTTAATCTATCCTTTGTGTGGGTTAATTGCCATTTCCGTCCTCACCACTTGGCAGCATCATTTTATAGATATTCCAACGGGTGCAATTGCAGGTTGTGTAGCAATTTGGCTAAATCCTGATAATAAGCCTTCACCGTTCTCTTTCTCTAAAGCTCAAAAGAATTATCAATGGGCAGTCGTATATTTTCTATCTGCGCTCATATTCTTAACGATTGCGTTCACTTTGCAATCTTGTGCTTTATGGTTTCTCTACCCTGCTTTTTCATTATTTTTAGTCTCAATTAATTATGCTATTTTTGGCAAATTAGGCTTTCCAAAAAATAATGATGGCACTTATGCCTTCACAGATTACATTCTATTTTTACCTTACATTTTTATTGCTCGCATTAACTCGTATTTATGGGCAAGAAAAATTAATCCTTACGATGAAATATTGCCGAATTTATATTTAGGCTCATTTCCTTTTGATGCTAGCAAGATAGAAAATTTTCAAAGTATAGTAGATTGCTGTGCTGAAATACCTTTTCAGCCAAATCAACAAATCCATTATTATCCCAATTATTTACTAGATATGACGCCATTATCATTGAGTGAATGCATCAATTCGGCTAAAACCATCAATAATGCACTCCAACATGGAAATACTTTAGTGTTTTGTGCCTTGGGTTACTCAAGAAGTGCAACGTCGATCATTGCATATTTAATCTTGTATCAAGGCTATTCAGTAAAAGATGCAATTCAACAAGTCAAAAAAGCTAGACCAAACATAGTAATTAAACCCAAACAAATGGATGTGTTAAAGGAACTTTAATGGAACTATCTGTATTGATCATCATTTTAAAACAAGGTAAAAAAATTAATTGCCTCTCATGGATCATTTTTTTAATCACATTAATTACTATGCTTTTTTTGAGCGCTACTAACTTTGCTATTATCACGATAATCTCAGCATTTATCTTAGCTTTAGTGCAAACCTATTATGCGTTACGCATCTCGTTAGACTATGACTTTTTCATCTTGCTACAAAAAAACTCTACCAATAATG
>CANRJJ010000056.1 GCA_947630895.1 uncultured Wohlfahrtiimonas sp.
CCTTCACAAACAAACTCTACAACACCTTCACCGTTATCACGTTCAATAACTAAACCATATTCGCCATCAACCATATTAAAGTCACCAATGGCTAAACCATTTTTCTCCAATGGATATTGCCAAGTATTGCCTGTCCAATCTTTATTTTCGACATCAAATTCAATAATCTGCAAATACTCTTTGCCCTTCACATTTTCATATGCTTGTTTATCTTGGTCATACAAAGTGCCTTCTAACAATGCATATAGCTTTGTACCATCTTTGCTACTTGCCATGCCTTCAAAACCTTTCGAGCGTTTCACATCAAAAGAAAGCGTGCCATTTGGTAAACCTGGCGTAACTTGAGTGTAATGGTCAGGTGATTTAATCACTTTGTCATTCAACTTTGTTTCATACACACTCACCACTTTTCCATCTTGCGTCGCTTGGATCAAATAAGGACCAAACTCATCGCCAACCCATAAATAGCCACCAGCGAACTGAAAGCTTTCAGGATCAAAATCAGCACCTGTTAAATAGCGCTCTTGTGTCGCTTCATTTTGAATTCTAAAGGGTACTTTTTTATCAGGATCCTGTAAAAATACTGTTTGCAAGCGCTTCAACTTATTCGCATCAAAATCTATTTCATATTGTGAAAGATGCAGCATGAAATCAGGCGAGTTGGCTTTTGATCCTGCACCATTGTCAGTCAATATCCAATAAGTACCATCTTCCATATATTTAATGCCCGAATGCCCTTGTAATGGTTGCCCATTAAAAGGCAAAGAAACACCTGTTTTACGGCCATTCGATGTACCTTCAACTGATTGAACGACATCATTACGAACACCATCCACGAATTTACCACTCACATGCAAATCTTCAGGTGCTTGACTAGGTGCCAATACATAGCTTTCTGCGGGCAAAAAAGCATGTGCTTTTAATTCTGCTGAATATTCTTTAGCTGATGCAAAAGATAAAGTTGTTAATATCATTGCACTATATAAAACACTTCGACGACTGATCATAAAACTTCCCTCTTTATAGTTGAAGCCAATGATCCTACATTGCAAATTTGACAAAAATATTACAACTGCAAAGATTATCATTTCCATATTTAACTATAATGAGAGAATGAATTGTTTTATTGCCATTTTTTCATGATTTATAAAGGATATTGATATGAATAAAGTAACGTTTTCCATTCCTGAAATTAGCTGTGGTCATTGCACTTCTTCCATTGAAAAAGGCTTATCTGAAATCGCAGGCGTTAAATCGGTAAGTTCTAGCATCGAAAATAAAACAACCACAGTTGAATTTGATGACTCAGTCAATGTGCCACAATTGATCGAAGAATTAGACAACATTGGTTTTGAAGCTAAGGAAATCTAAATGAAAAACAATGAAACAACTCGCCAAGAGACTTTTGCAATTACAGGAATGACGTGTACCAACTGCTCTGCTCGTATTGAAAAAATACTGAATAAGAAAGATGGTATTACTAACACCTATGTCAATTTTGCAACGGAAAAGGCGGTTGTTTCATTTGATCCTAATGTTATCTCAGTAGAAAACATCGAAGGATTTATTACCAAAGCAGGCTTTGGTGTAATTCTCGATTTATCAGAGAATAAAGATTCGGTAGAACAAATTCACATCGCACAGCTTAAAAAGCTAAAAATCGAATTAATTGTCAGCGCATTACTTTCATTACCAATGATGATTGGTATGTTTGCCATGATGCTCGGCATCAATAGCGCGTGGGTACATTTCTTACATAACCCTTGGGTTCAATTAATTTTAACCACACCCATACAATTTTATATCGGCGCAAGATTTTATAAAGGCACTTATCATTCATTGAAAAATGGCTCAGCCACGATGGATGTTCTAGTTGCCTTAGGTACAACTAGCGCTTATTTACTCAGTATTTATAATGGCTTTTTCAAGAATCCCGCAGGGCATTTATACTTTGAAGCCAGCGCAGTTATCATCACTTTAATTTTACTTGGTAAATATTTAGAGCATTTCGCCAAAGATCGTACCAATAACGCTTTAAAACAACTTTTTAACTTACAGCCAACAACCGCAAATTTAATCACTGATAACGGTCAAACAACTGAAGTACCTGTCGAAGCACTCAAAATCAATGATCATATTTTAATTAAACCTGGGCAATTAATCCCTGTTGATGGCTTAGTAATTTCAGGGCAATCATCCATTGATGAAAGCATGCTCACAGGCGAAAGCTTACCGATTGAAAAGGCTCAAAATGATTCGGTATTTAGTGGAACACTCAATCAAACAGGCTCATTAACAGTAAAAGTACAAAAGCCAAGCAGTGACAGTACATTAGCCAAAATCATTCAAATGGTGGAATCAGCACAAGGCAGTCGAGCGCCCATTCAAAAATTGGCCGATAAAATCTCTGCGATTTTTGTGCCAACTGTCATCAGCATTGCAATTTTAACTTGGCTAATCACTTGGTACATCACAAAAGACAATAGTCTTTCGATCATTCATGCAGTATCTGTTTTAGTCATTGCCTGCCCTTGCGCCTTAGGATTAGCGACACCCACAGCAATCATGGTGGGTACAGGACTTGGTGCTCGTTATGGCATCTTGATCAAAAATGGCGAAGCATTAGAAACGACGGCAAGTATCAATGCCATTATTATGGATAAAACAGGCACTTTAACGGAAGGTAAACCTGTTGTTACAGATTTTCAATCATTGATCGATGATCAAAATACCGTGCTATCAGTGATTGCATCTTTAGAATCATTGTCTGAACACCCTTTGGCACTTGCCATCACTAGCTTTACTGATGAAAAAAATATATCGAAAAACAGTGTGAATGATTTTAAATCACACACTGGCTTTGGTATATCAGGCATCATTAATGATCAAAAATACTTTGTGGGCGCGAAACGATTATTGGATCAAAATAATATCCCTGTACTAAACAATATCTCACAACAAATTGCCCAATTAGAAAATATGGGAAAAACTGTGATGCTGATTGCATCTGATACTCAATGTTTAGGGATGATTGCCGTTGCTGATCAATTAAAAAAATCATCGGCAGAAGCTGTGCTTCGCTTACAAAATCAAGGCATCGAAGTTTATATGATGACAGGTGACAATAAAAATACCGCTCACTATATCGGCTCGCAAGTACATTTAGATGCATCACACATTTTTGCAGAAGTCTTGCCACAAGATAAAGCTGATTATGTGAAAAAATTGCAATCGCAAGGTTTAAAAGTTGCCATGATTGGCGATGGTATGAATGATGCGCCAGCACTTGCACAATCAGATATTGGCATCGCAATGGGAACAGGCACTGACATTGCCATCGAAACATCTGATGTCACCATTATGAATGGTGATTTATTAAATGTAGATCGCACATTGCAACTCTCGAAAGAAACAATGAAAAAGATTCGTCAAAATCTATTTTGGGCTTTTTTATACAATACTGTCGGTATTCCTTTTGCAGCATTTGGCTTATTAAGCCCGATCATTGCAGGCGGTGCAATGGCATTTAGTTCTGTGAGTGTTTTAACAAACTCACTCTTATTGAATAAGAAAAAACTATAACTCTTAAACAAAAAAGGCGCTTTATCAGCGCCTTTTTTCAGAATATATTACTAATTATTTGCTATCCATATCAAATGGGAAATCATTTGTATTAGATGGTGTTGTTGGACCATATTTAGTTTGTGTATATAAAGCATTTTGTGCTGGTGTTAAAATACGCTCAACTTTCGCATCATAGATTGGGTTGATATCATCATTTGAAGATAAGCGACCCAATTGTTTCAAAGCTGTTACTTGCTCTGCTGTTAAATCATTTAATACTTCATAAGCTGGATATGGTTGTGCAGTTGCAATACCTGCTAAGATTGTTGCTGATAAAGATACAATAGCTAATTTAGATAAAGTTTTCATGTGAATCTCCTTTTTAATATTTAAAGTAGCAACGACTTAAACTTGTTGTTGCCGTTACAGTGATTGCTATTTTATTAGGATTTACATATCTATAATATTGGCTTTTGGAAAATTATTATTGCCCATGATTCACAAATAAATTTTTATCTCCCACAATAAAAAGCCCTGAAAGATCTTTTCAGGGCTTCGTTCTGTTGATTAACGATCAATTTAATTAACGAAATCTTTTAACTTAAACTCTAATATTGTTTGATCATTCGATAATACTAAAAACTGCCCATTATCTTTCAATGCAACGGTTGCACCGCCATCCAATAACTGACCAATTTTTTGATCTAAACCATTCAATGTTTTATCAGTACAGAATTTACGTGTTATACCAACACCTTTTGCAGATAAAACATTATTTTTCAACTGGCCTTGCCCGAAAAAGTTATTACACATACTGCCTGTAATGTTTAACTTTTCACCAAATTCAATATTTGGAGACATTGCATTTTTAGGTGTTTTATAAGCCTTTCCATCAATCGCGACCAAAATATAATTGTGGTGTTGTAAATCTTTCGCTGAAACATTGGTTGTATTTTGATTCATTCCGGCATCCTGTGAGCACGCTGCTACTAATAACAGTGCAGCAATAGAAACTAACTTTTTCATTTTTATCACCTTTTATTTATCGTCTATGAGCTTCAATCACAAATGGTAACTGAATTAATCGATCAATTAAGCGGCTTAACTGATTTAAATGATTTAATTCAACCGTTGCATAAATAATCGCATTATCTAATTCATCATTTTTCACTGAAATATCAATGATGCGTAATTTTTCATTAGTAATGAGAGTATTCACTTCTTTCAGTAAATCATTATGATGATGCGCTTTGATCATCAAGTCTGACGTTACTTTTTTCTCAGAATCGTAGCCCCAATCCACATCAATTTCACGCGCAGGTGATTGTTCGATCATATTTAAAAAGTTTGAACAAGTTTTACGATGGATCACAACGCCACGATTGACGGTCACAAATCCGCCAATCACTTCAGGTGGTGCAGGCTTACAGCAAGATGCCATTTGTACTAGCAAATTACCAACACCCTGCACTCGAACGCCATTATCATTCACCTTAGATTGTGTTTGTGGGCGAATTAAAGAGTCTGCTGTAATTGCTGGCTCTTCAGGGTGCATATTAGGTACGCGTGTTAAAAATTGGTTAATCGTAACCTCGCCTGAACCCAATTGCGCATGTAATTCATTAATTGAATTACAGTTTAATTTTCTAGCAATTTTAAGTTGAGCATCTGGCGACAAATTCAAATTCAAACGTGCAAACTCTCGATCCAATAATTGCTTACCTGCTGCAATATTTTTCTCTTGGGCTTGCTGTTTAAACCAGCCACGGATTTTGGCACGTGTTCTATTGGATTTAACGTAAGCTAAGTGCGGCGATAGCCAATCTCGGCTTGGTGCTGCATTCTTGCCCGTTAAAATTTCAACTTCATCACCGTTATTCAATACATAAGTCAAAGGTACAATCCTACCGTTCACTTTTGCACCGCGACAACGATGTCCTAAATTTGTATGAATTTGATAAGCAAAATCGAGCGGTGTTGCACCTGCTACTAATTCGATTGCCTCACGATTTGGCGTTAATACATAAACATTTTCACCAAAGAGATCTTTATCCAACAGCTCTTTTGTTGACTCACTGTTCGCTTCTTGATCTAAAAGCTGGCGAACTCGATTCAATTTAGCTTGCTGACTTAATGATGCATCGCTCTCTTTATAATGCCAGTGTGCAGCAACGCCAAGTTCTGCATGCTCATGCATTTTACGTGTACGAATCTGAACTTCAATCGCCTTATTTTTAGGCCCTAAAACCGCTGTATGCAAAGATTGATAGCCATTTGGTTTAGGATTTGCAATGTAGTCATCAAACTCTTTAGGCAATGGTGGCCATTTTTCATGCACCATTCCTAAAACTCGATAGCAGTCTGAAAGGTTTTTAACAATCACTCGCACAGCACGCACATCCAGTAATTCTTCAAAAGATTTACCTTTCGTGGTCATTTTTTTCCAAATGCTATAAATGTGTTTTACACGCCCTGAAACTTCTGCCTCAATGCCTTCAGCAGCAATCATCATCTCTAATTCTTCGATGATTTCGTGAATATAAACTTCACGATCTAAACGTTTTTCATTTAAATTTTGAGAGATTTTTTTATAATCTTCCGGCTTTAAATAGTGAAGAACTTCATCTTCCAATTCCCATTTAAAACGACTTAATCCTAATCGATTGGCCAATGGCGCAAAGACATCGCGAGTTTGCTCAGCAACGATTCTTTTAACTTCGTCACTTTCATATTTCAAATGGCGCATTTTGACCACTTGATTCGCCAAAATAATGACCAGAGTTTGAACGTCTTCAACAATGGCCAATAGCATTTTTCTTAAAATTTCTTTGGTTTTTTCTTGTGCACCAGAGAGATCGCTAGTTTCTTTTAGAAGATTTAATTGTCGTAAAAAACTATGATAAGACTCAGGAACTTTTTCAAGCGGTATTTCCAACACAAAAAACATTGCCGTAACGCGCAATGGAATGCCAGAGACTTGACCTAATAAATAAGCAGTTTCAAGCGCACGTTTAAACCGTGCATCATCTTTATATTGCAATAAGAATTGAAATTCTTCTTCTGGCCAACAATCATGGCAGCTTTCAAACCAATCTCTTAATCTTTTTTCGTCAACGACTCTAGACATCCGTTCCTTCTTTACTTAATTAAGGTTCGTGATAAAAGTTATCCCTTGCATGTTTTGCCCTGCTGAAAACTTCTAAAATAGTTTCACGATCATTGTTATCTAAAGCTTCTTCTACCAGTGCTATTTTCTTCAAATAAGCACGTAAAACTTCTAATACTGCTTCTCTATTCGCCAAACAAATATCTGTCCACATTTCAGGATTGGATGTCGAAATTCGTGTGAAATCTCTAAATCCACCTGCAGCAAAACGAAATATTTCAGCGCGATCATCCAAATTTGCCAAAGTATCAACAGTGCTATATGCCAAAAGATGTGGAATATGCGATGTTGCAGCTAAAACCTGATCATGATGCACCACGCCCATCTCTTCAACAATCGAACCAACCGCTTCCCACATTTTCGTTAAAGTGGTTACAGCTGCATGATTATTATTGATATGCGGAATGATTAATGTTCTGCGTTTTTCAAACAATTCAGCAAATGAGTTTTCAACACCATGTTTTTCAGTACCTGCAATCGGATGCGCTGGCACAAAACGCTTAGGCAAGAAACCCACTGCATCTGTAATTGTCGTAATCACAGAACCTTTTGTTGATCCTACATCACTGACAATCGCATCTTCTTTCAAATACGGCATCATCTCTTTCATTAAAACGCCCATTACAGTAATGGGCGTACACATAATGATAATGTCTGAATCTTTGACCGCTTCTTCTAAATTGGTTGTCACAACATCCGCAACACCCAATGCCTTGGCTTTCGCCAAAGCATCTTCGTTACTGTCATAAGCAATGATTTGTCCTACCGCATTATTTTTCTTTAATGCTCTTGCCAACGAACCACCGATTAATCCTATCCCGATGATCGTGACCGTATTCACAAAAAATGGCTTGTTTAATTCAATTTTCATGGCTATTTACACCATTTCAATGACATCAAATTCAATTTCTGGTGACACATCTTCTTCGTAATTCACTGAAGCTAAACCAAATCCGAATAAACGAGAGAAGTTTTCTTTATAGCCTTTGTAATCTGTCAAAGTATCAACTGTTTCTGTTGTTACTTCTTTCAAAATTAATTCACAAGCTGTTTGTACTTCTGGTTTTAATTCCCAATCATCCAAGCGGAAACGACCTTGATCATCAATTTCAGCTGTATTGCCATACATACCTGTAGCGAATAAACGCTGAATTTGCTCGATACAATCTTCGTGCAAACCATTTTCTTTCATCACGCGGAAAGCCGCTGAAATGTATAAAGGCATTACTGGAATCGCTGAAGATGCTTGAGTCACTACAGATTTCAATACTGCAACAGCGGCTTTACCATTGTATTTCTCAGCCAATTTTGCATTAATTTCACGAGATGCGCGCTCAACGTCTTCTTTCGCTTTACCCAAAGTTCCGTGCCAGTACATCGGCCATGTAATTGCTGTACCAATATATGAATACGCAACTGTTTGAACATTTTCAGCTAAAACGCCAGCTTCATCTAAAGCTTGCATCCATAATTCCCAATCTTGTCCACCCATTACTGTGATCGTATCTGCAATTTCTTGCTCTGTTGCAGGTTCTACAACTGCTTCAATGATCTCATTTTTATTCGTATCTAATGAAGGCGCACGATACGTTTCACCAATTGTTTTCAATGATGAACGCACAACTTCACCAGTTTTAGGCAATTTACGCACAGGCGAAGCCAATGAGCAAACCACACAATCAACTGTACCTAAATCTGCTTTGATCAACTCAATAACTTTTGCACGAACTTCATCCGAGAATGCATCACCATTAATACTTTTTGAGTATAAACCTGCTTCTTTTGCATATTTATCAAAAGCTGCAGTGTTATACCAACCAGCTGTACCTGTTTTTTTCTCAGTACCTGGTTTTTCAAAAAATACGCCAATCGTTGCTGCATCGCTACCGAAAGCTGCTTCAATGCGTGAAGCCAAGCCATAACCAGTTGATGCACCAATTACTAATACACGTTTAGGACCATTTGCCAAAGCACCTTTAGAACGAACATATTCGATCTGTGCTTTTACATTTTCATCACAACCCACAGGATGAGCTGTAGTACAAATAAATCCACGAATTTTTGGTTGAATAATCATAATTTTCTACACTTTCTATAAAGTTGATAACTTGTCATTAATGGTGCTCATCATAGCACTAAACGCTGTATTGAACTGTTCAATACCGTCTTTTTCTAATTTTTGAGTCACATCATCCAATGAAATTCCTAAAGATGATAGTTGATTTAAAATCGCATCAACATCACCCAAATTATCTAAAATCGTTAATTTTGCGGTGCCATGATCACGATATGCATCATAAGTTGCAGGTGGCATTGTGTTCACAGTTTCAGTGCCGATCAAAGCATCTACATATAATACATCTGAATACTCTGGATTTTTAGTACCTGTTGAAGCCCACAATAAACGTTGTGGCTGTGCACCTTTCGCTTGTAGATCTTTAAATCTTCTCTCACCAAATGCTTCTAAGAAATGTTGGTAAGCTTTTTGTGCATTCGCAATGGCAACTTTACCTTGTAATTCTTTGCCATTTTCAGCCAATTGAGGATCAATCGCCGCATCAATGCGCGAGATAAAGAAACTTGCTACAGATGCAATATTTTCAATCGACTTGCCTGCTGCTGCACGTTTTTCCAAACCTGAAATATAACCTTCGATCACACGTAAATAACGTTTCACAGAGAAGATTAAAGTCATATTGATATTGATGCCTTCTGAGATTAAGTGAGACATCGCCTCAATCCCTTCGATCGTTGCAGGCACTTTGATCATCGCATTTTTACGATTTAACTTGCTCCACAATGATTTTGCTTCTTGAATTGTACCCACAACATCGTGTGCCAAATGAGGAGAAACTTCTAAACTCACATAACCGTCAACAGCATTTGTTGCTTGATAAACTGGCATGAATAAATCACAAGCCATTTGAATGTCTTTCACTGCAACATCAAAAAATACTTCATTCGCTGTCTTATTACTATTTTGCAACGCTTTAATGTCTGCATCATAAGCCGATGAACCTTTGATCGCTTTATCATAAATCGCAGGATTGGATGTCACGCCACGCAAATCATCTTCTTTGATTAATCTTGCCAACTCACCATCTGGCGTCAACATATCGCGTTCAATATTATCAAACCAAACGCTTTGTCCTAATTTGTTCAACTGCTGTAATGGATTCATATAAACCTCATTTTAAAAAATATATTTATCCTAGCGCTTATCCATTCTTCTGCCAATATCTAAAGGCAGTTTCTTAGCGCTATTTTTGGGCAACCAAACTGGGATATTTGGCGGAATTGCTGATTTATTTGTTTGAATATTTATCAACCAAGCGGGATTCAATTCAATCAAAGTT
The DNA here is from genome assembly GCA_947630895.1 of uncultured Wohlfahrtiimonas sp. Lineage (GTDB taxonomy): Bacteria > Pseudomonadota > Gammaproteobacteria > Cardiobacteriales > Wohlfahrtiimonadaceae > Wohlfahrtiimonas. The sequence goes on from CANRJJ010000056.1 coordinate 10,087, forward strand.
ATTTCAGAAATCATTAAGGTCTTGGCTAAATCACGCACTTTCGTAGGCTGATTCAAATAAATACCATCAACATTTCTTGGTGTTTGTGGATGTAAACCAGAGAAATAACGGCCGCTATTTTCAGCAATGCGTTTTGCAGCTAAGAACTCGGCATAGAAGTTACGTGAAGCAAAGCCAAATCTAGGACCATCGTATTCCCAAACAATTTTACCAATATCAGGACCCATTTCATTTTTTGCTCGAACCATTCCGCCCACGCCATGATTGTATCCTGTTAATGCCAATGGCCATTCTTGAACTCTGCTATGTGCATTTCTTAAATATGTTGCTGCGCCTTCTGCTGCCATAAATGGATCTAATCGCCCATCAATCACATTGCGTTGCATGGGTAAAAACTCTCGAGCCGTTGCTGGCATAAATTGCCACATTCCAGCGGCTCCAACATGAGAATAAGCCGAACCTTGGAAAGATGATTCAACATGCGGCAAATATGCAATTTCAGTCGGCACATTATTGTCTTTCATGATCTGCTTAAACTCAGGCAAATAATATCCGCTGATTTCTAAGCCTCGCTTAAAGCGACTTTTTAAACCTGTTTGGTAACGTAATCTTTCAGGTGCATCATAAATCGCTTGTTCACCACCTGCTTTTTTCAGCATAGCGATCCATTTCTTTTGATCACTGTCTAATGGCTGTTTCATTTCATAACGCTGAACCATATCCTCTAAACGATCACGCAATACCGCTTCATTGCCACGTAAAAAAGCTCTTCTATCATGAGTGGGTACAACGGAGATCTGATAGATCACATCCAAATAGCGATTGTCATGATATACCGCATCATTTTCATCCCAGTGGCTATAAACCTGCTCCCAAAAATTAACCATAGGCTCAATTGTTTTAGGTTCAGGGAAATGCTTTGGCTGAGATGAACATCCCGCCAAAACGATGGCGCTCATTAGCACCAATCGTTTAATGATTTTTTTCATACGACATCTCGGTAATAGTATTTATTCATTGTTAATTCGAGTGATCAACAATTGCCGACACGAAGCTCTCAGCATCAAATGTACGCAAATCCTCAATCGATTCACCCACACCAATAAAGCGAACTGGCACTTGCAATTTATCTGCAATCGCAAAAATAATACCGCCTTTTGCTGTACCATCTAGCTTAGTGAATGTAATGCCTGATAAAGGAACGATTTCATTGAATTGAATGGCTTGATTAAGCGCATTCTGCCCTGTTGATGCATCCACAACCAACATAATTTCATGCGGTGCTGTTTCGTCCACACGTTTCATTACGCGATGTATTTTTGCCAATTCTTGCATTAAGCCTGATTGTGTATGTAAGCGCCCTGCTGTATCTGCGATCAATACATCTACTTTTTTCGCCTTAGCGGATTCCATCGCATCAAAGATTACAGATGCAGGATCAGAGCCTTCTTTTTGAGCAACTACTGGCACATTATTGCGTTCACCCCATACTTTTAATTGCTCTGCTGCTGCGGCTCTAAATGTATCACCTGCAGCTAACATCACACTTTTACCTTCCATCTGAAGTTTTTTAGCCAGCTTACCAATGGTTGTCGTTTTACCAACGCCATTCACACCCACCATTAAAATCACATAAGGTTTATGTTCAGCAGTATCAACAATCAATGGTTGCTCAACTGGTTTCAATATTTCTACCATCTCTTTATTCAATGCTGCTAATAACTCATCAACATTCGATAAATTTTTACGAGATACTTCCGCGGTAATACGACTAATCAACTTCTGTGTAACGTCAACGCCCACATCAGCCATTAATAATCGAGTTTCTAATTCTTCTAAAATATCATCATCAATGTGTTTTTTACCCACAAAGAGATCTGCTAAACCTGCGGTAATACCATCTCTTGTTTTACCTAAACGCTCTTTTAAACGTGAGAAAAAGCCAGTTTTAGGCTTTTCTTGATGAACTTCTACAAATGCTTCCTCTTGAGCTTCTTCCATCTCAGCAATATTATCTTCTACTGCTTTTACTTCTTCGATGGCTTCTGGCATTGAATGAATCACTTCACCGTGTTCAACGCGCTTTTCTACAACGGATTCTGCAATTGCTGCCAACATTTCTTCATGCTCTATTTCAGCAATTGTTTCTTTATGATGTTCATGTGTTCTATCAATAACAGGCGTAATTGTTTCTTCTAATGCAGCAGGTTCAATGGCAATATTATTTTTAACTTCTTCAACCGTAATAGTTTGCTCTTGCTCTTGCTCTTGCTCTTGCTCTTGCTCTTGCTCTTGCTCTTGCTCTTGCTCTTGCTCTTGCTCTTGC
>CANRJJ010000057.1 GCA_947630895.1 uncultured Wohlfahrtiimonas sp.
GGTGTAATAAAATCAACCACAATGCTAGAGGCTTTATATTCATCCGCCGCATTATAGCCACCATGCCCAGCGATGGCAACGCCCACTTCAATATGAACATTGCTTGGCAAATGAAAATGACAACGCTGCCAACGATCCACCAATTGCTCAGTATCAAAATCTCTAAAACTCATACATTTTTGCCAAAATGGTGGTGCATAGATATTTTCCATATATCTTTCTAATGTCACAACATCATCTTTGACTATTGTTTTAGATGTCGCTTCATCAATCTCTTTTTGCCCGATGCTACTGCTATGCACATAAGTTTCATGAGTTAAATCCATCAAATTATCAATCATCAAACGATAATCGGCTTCGATATGATATAAACCACCGCCATAAGCCCACTGATCACTCTCTGCCCACTCAAGCTTTGGCATCAAGCTTTCATCTGCTTCTTCTATTTTGCCTGCCCAATACCAAATAAATCCATATCTTTCGATGACTACATAAGATTTAATGCATGGAAAACCTTGTACTCTCTGAAGTGGCATCGCATGCGGTTTACCATCACAATTCATCTCCAATCCATGATAACCACACACTAGATAACCATCTTTCACAAAACCCAACGATAAAGGTGCACCTCTGTGTGGGCAAAAATCTTCCACCGCCGCAATGCCATTTTTCCCTCTGAATAAGACTATTTTTTCATTACAAATGGTGCGCCCTAGAGGTTTATCTGTCACTTCATTACTCATCGCTGCGACATACCAAGCATTTTTTATGAATGTTGTTTTCTCCATGATTCTCCCCTTTATATAATTTGTAGTTATTTTGTTTTAAATTTCTCTCTTGTTTTTAATGTAGGTAATTATAAATTTTTAGTCAACATTCAAATACAAAAATTGGATCCAATAATTACATAAAATTATGTAAAATAAAAAATATCAACATCTTATAAAATAAAAAATGAATAAATCTTGATTAATTGAATCCAATAATGCTATTTTCAGGACAGCTCATTATTCACAAGAGCAATTATAAAAAGATAATAAAAGGGGGATAAATTATGACAATAGAATCAATGAAGGAGAAAATTGATTTAAAAAAGATGAATATCTACCAATGGATGATTATTGGTATCTGTATTTGTCTAAATATTATTGATGGCTTTGATGTTTTAGTCATGGCTTTTACTGCTGCATCTGTTGCTAAAGATTGGGGATTAAATGGCGCAGAAATAGGATTTTTACTCAGCTCTGGTTTATTCGGAATGGGACTGGGTTCAATTTTTCTAGCACCTTGGGCAGATATTATTGGGCGTAAAAAAATTATTCTCATCTCTTTAGTCATTGTCTCTGTCGGCATGATTTTCAGCTCCTTTTCTACAACATTTTGGCAACTAGGAGCTTTAAGATTTATTACAGGGCTTGGCATCGGAGGTATTCTAGCCAGCAGCAATGTATTGACTAGCGAATACTCTTCAGCCAAATGGCGCAGCTTAGCCATTAGCTTACAATCCGCAGGTTATGGATTGGGCGCTGTAGGTGGCGGCGTTGCATCTATTTATCTGATCGAAAGCTACGGTTGGAGTTCTGTATTTTTATTTGGCGGACTAGTTTCCACGCTATTTATCTTCATTGTGCTGCTATTTTTACCTGAATCCATGACTTATCTTGTCTTGCATCAACCTGAAAATTCTTTAGAGAAAGTACAAAAAATCAGCCAAAGAATGCAATTGCCAATTATTTCAGAATTGCCAGCAAAGCCAAAAGCCATCACGCAACCACACAGCACATTGCTCAGTTTATTTGAAGGCAATTTAAAACAATCCACCCTTTATATTTGGCTCGCTTTCTTCTGCGTCATGTTTGGATTCTATTGCATATTAAGCTGGACACCAAAATTACTGATTGGTGCTGGGATGACTTCTGATCAAGGCATTACCGTCAGTATTTGGATGAATATTGGCTCAATGTTTGGCGCGATTCTCATCGGCTTTCTAGGCACACGTTTCAATATCAAATCAGTGCATATTGTCTTTTTAGCAATCACCGCTTTATTGACGATGTTATTCGCCCAATCTCTTGCTAATTTATCTCTAGCGATTCTAATTGCTTTTGTTTTAGGCACTGTGGTTAATGGCTCAGTTGCAGGCTTATATGCCATCACACCAACGCTATATGACACTAATAATCGTGCAAGTGGAGTTGGTGCCGCAATTGGCATCGGGCGAACAGGCAGTATTTTATCGCCATTAGCCATAGGATTTTTATTAGATGCCAACTGGAGTCCTGTTCATCTGTTTTACTTAAATGCTATAGTTTTCGTCATCGCAGCAGTTATCATCTTTAAACTTCGAAAACAACAGAATGTACAACAGCACCACGTTTTACAAACCTCACATTAACAAGGAAAACTATGGATCACGGACATCAAGTTTTAGTCAAGCTTCGCGAAATGATCGCATCAGGTGAATTACAGCCAGGAGAACGAATCACAGAAATTCCGACTGCTGAACGTTTAGGTGTTTCTCGTTTACCTGTGCGATTGGCATTAAGAATCTTGGAACAAGAAGGATTGCTCGAGCGATTACCCACTCGTGGCTTTGTCGTTCGTAAAATCACTCAAAAAGATTTCTTAGGCGCGCTTGATGTTCGTGGTGTTTTAGAAGGATTGGCCGCAAGACAAGCGGCAGAAAAAGGTATGGATGATGCAGTTTTCGAAACCTTGTACAATAGCTTAAACGAGCTAGACGAAATATTTGAACAAAGCATTTTTGGCATCAATGAAGTGACGCTTTATCACAAAATTAATGTGCAATTTCATGAAGCAATTTTAGAAGCCAGCGATAATCCTGCCATTAAATTAGCTCTCTCAAAAGTCGAAAGCCTACCCTTTGCTTCTGTACAATCGCTAGTATTTGATACTCAACAACTCAAACGTGAACGCAAAAGGCTTTATTTTGCTCATTTACAACATCATGCAATCTTACTCGCCATCAAAAACAAACAAAGCTCGAGAGCTGAAGCGCTGATGAAGGAACATGCAAACTCACCTTTAATCTTCACTGATTTGCTTCAACAATTTGGTGATAAAGCGGAAAGTTTACAGATTATTCAAGAGTCATAATCGCTCACAACCTGCACCAATGATTTCGCTTCTTCCACCACTTATCGGCCTAATTTGGATCTGAGTTTGTATGCGCTCTTTTAATGCTGAAACATGTGAAATCACTCCGATTAATTTACCTTCACCGTGCAAATTAGAGAGCACAGACAAAGCCGTATCCAATGCTTCTTCATCCAAAGTACCAAAGCCTTCATCCAAAAAGAGTGAATCAACGCGCACTTTTTGACTCGCCATTTTTGATAAGCCAAGTGCCAATGCCAAACTAATAATAAAACTTTCTCCACCTGATAAATTCTTGGTGGAACGAACTTCGCCTGCTTGGTAATTATCAATCACATTCAACTTCAAAGGTTCTTCTTTATCACGCATTAACAAATAGCGATCAGTCATTTTTTCTAGCTGTCGATTGGCATGATTCACCATCAATTCAAAGGTTAAACCTTGCGCAAAGTTACGATATTTTTTACCATCCGAAGAGCCAATCAAAGCATGTAATTTATCCCAGCGTAAGCACTCTGAGCGCTGCTCATCAATCGCCGATTTTTTCTCTTCAATGCGGCTCAATGCTTTTGTATTTTCACTCAATCGATATTCAATTTTTGTCGCTTCTTCTTGCTCAGCGTTCAATTTATTTTCTTGTAACACTAATCGCTCGCTCAGTAATGCTAGCGATTCTTCTGTAATTTTTTTGGCTTCTTCATTTTTCAATTGCGTCATTCGATCTTTTTCACGAGAAAGAATATCTGCTTCTCGCATTTCTAATCGTTTGGATTCCAAACTCAACCTTTCTCTTTCATCACTCGGTAATTGAGCTGATTTAAATGCCGTTTCATCCAAAAATTCATGTGATGCTAAAGATGCTATAAACTTCTGCTCTAAACTTTCTAGTTCTATTTCTATTTGCGCCAATGACTTTGTCAACTGATCAATGGATTGCTTCAACAATGCCAATTTCTGAGAAGCCTCGATTTGCAACTCTCTAGCTTTCTGTTCATTTTGCTCAGATTTTTGAATTTGCTCAGACAGCTTCTTCTCTTCTTCGGCAACGTTTTTATCACCAAATAAATTAGCTCTTTTAATTAACTCATTCTTTATTAAATCCTGCAAAGATGTGATCTCAGTTTGCTTTAAACTCAGCTCTTCTTGTCGATTAATCATTAAAGTCGTGAGCTGCTGAATCTCATTATTAATCGTCACTTGCTGATTTTTAAACTTCTCTACTTGATCTGTTTCAACTTGCCAACGAGTCAATCGTGCCTGTAAATGGTCAACCAACTCATGATCTGATAAATTTTCTACAATATTCAAAGACTCTAAAGCTTGATCAATGCCTTGTTTCAATTGCTGATAATCACTCTGTGATTTTTGCAATGCAGTTTGAGTTTTAGATTGAGCTTCCAATGATGATTGCAGTTTTTCATTCAATTGCGCCAATTCAGCTGTTTGAATTGTGAATTGAGATACTATTTCTGTTAGTTTTTTCTCATCATTCAAATATTGCTGAGCTTGCGCTTCTATCCGTACGATCTTTTTATCCAACTCAGCAATTTGAACTGCTACATGATCTTGCTCTGGCAATCGCCCTTCTGTAAATGGATGATCTTTCGAGCCACATAATGGGCAACTTTCCCCTGCAATTAGGCGCGCTCTTTCATCTTCAAGAGATGCGATACGATTTAGTAACAATTGCTCTCTCAGCAAAGACTCTTTTTCTCCACGATATTCAGCTAAGCTCTTACCATTCAGTGTCTTTTCTTGCTCAACTTTTAAAGCTTTTAACTGTTTTTCAATGATGTTTTTTTCATCAGTAATCGATGCTAATGATTGAGTTTTCAGCACAATATTATTTTCTACTGTTTTAATTTGCTGAACAAAACCATCTAACTCTTTTTGCTGCTGTTCAATGGTGAAATTTTGAGTTTTTAATTGATTGATTTCTGTTTTAACTGCAAAGAAATGGTTCACTAACCATTCATCAGCTTTATAATCCATCAAATATTTTTCTGATTGCAGAGATGATTGCTGCAACTTCAATTGTTCTGATTTAATGTCTGACAATTTTTTTTCATTGAGCGCAATATTTGCCTGAATCAATTGAATAGCATTATTTTGCGTTTCATAAGCTTTCCGCTTTTCTGATAATGCATAATCCAAGTTTCGCACTTCTTGCCAAATTACCAATTGCTCTTTCTGGCTTTGTTTATACACTTGTAATTCTGATGCTGTTTTCGCTAAACCCTCATTCGCATTTACTAGCGCATTTTCTGCCAATGGTAATTCTTCATTTTTCGCTGATAAGCTTTGCTGAATATTTAATTTTTGAGCACGATTAGATTGTAAAATCGCATATTCACCATCCAACAATGTTGCTTTATTCGCCAAAGATAATTGAGATTTTTTTGGTATAAATCGTTCAATATCTCCTTTTACCAATGTTTTTTCGGTTTGCAAATCTATAATCGATTGCTTCAACTGTTCAATATTTTTGAGCCAATCCACAGATTGTTTAGTTTTATCAAATTCAGCTTTCAAAGCTAAGTTAGCTATTTTTTTCTCATTCAATAATTCAGTTAGCTCAATAATTTCATCATCTGTTAATAACTGAATGCCTTTGATCTCTGCTTGTAGTAATTCTAATTTCTGTTCTTCTCCTCGCTTACGCTCATGCACTAATTTTGAGATATTTGAGTAAATACTTGTGCCAGTAATCTGCTCTAATATTTCAGATTTCTGCCCAACATCTGCTTTTAGAAAACTATCAAAACTACCTTGCGCCAATAATATCGAACGATTAAAGCGCTTAAAATCCATACCTGTTTTTTCTTCGATGACAGAAACCACACGACTTTTTTTACTCTCAATTAATTTACCTGTATCAGCTTCTGCAATTTGGTGTTCCTGATCTTGTAGATTACCATCTGCTGATTTACGTGCTTTTCTCTGTTCCCAATGACATCGATATGTACCTGCCTGCGATTGAAACACAACCTCCGCATAACATTCGCCTGTATGGCGCGACATAATTTCATTATCACTTTTAGTAATTTTGCCAAGCCTTGGCGTTTCACCATACAAAGCCAAGCAAATCGCATCCAATATTGTAGATTTCCCTGCGCCCGTTGGGCCAGTTAATGCAAATATCCCATTATTAATGTATTCAGGATCAGTAAAATCAATCTTCCATTCGCCTTGCAAAGAGTTCAAATTCTTAAATCGCAATTCTAAAATTTTCATTCTTTACTCCGCATTTTTATCTGTGTTGTTGAGAGTTTGCAATATTTCATGATAAGCATTAATCAACTCTTTTTGCTCATCTTCTTCTACCTCAAAAGCAGTTAAACAGCGCAAAAATACATCTTCAGGATTTAAGTCTTCTAATGTTTCCTCATCCATTTCGCCTTGTATCACTCGATCCATCAATCGTTTATTTTTAATGCGCAAAATTTCTAAATCACTGCCTACCAAAGATTCATCCAATAATTCACGCAAATTATTCACAATCTCTTTGCCGTTATATTCAATCTCTAGCCAAGCCTTACTTTGTTCTATTTTTAAGCGCTCAATTGTTTGTTGAATTTCCATTACATTGCCAACAATTTTCACAAGTTCTTGAAATCTCGGTACCAATAATGGCGTTACATTAATTTTTTTATCTTCAAAATCTACGAGCAAGACTTGTTTATCTTGCTTAATTTCGCCATAACCCATCGGAATTGGCGAACCTGAATAGCGAATATGCTCAGCACCTCCAACTTTTTGTGGCACATGCAAATGCCCCAATGCTAAATAATCCAATGATTGCGGAAATAAATCTCGCCCAACATGTGCCAATGAACCAACATACAATTCACGCACGCCATCGCCATCAACAGTTTGAGCGCCTGCGGTAAATAAATGCCCCATACCTATGATGGGTACATTTTCAAATCCTTGATCTAAGAACTCTCTCTGTTTTTCCTCAGCAATTGCACAAACATCCGCATAATGTGTGCGAATACCCTCAATTAGCTTGGCATTTTTATCATCAATATTTTCGCCAGCTTCTAATAATCGAATGTCTTTATCACGCAAATACGGCACTGCACAAATAATCGCTTCGGGCTTTTCATCGTGATACAGAGTAATCACTTCATCGGCAAGATTATCAGGCACTGCACCAACCACATGAACATCTAAAGCTTGCAGTAACGTTTTCGGTGCGTTTAAAAAGGATGGTGAATCATGATTGCCACCAATAATCACAATATGTCGGCATTGCCCACGCGCCACTTTATGTAAAAACTGATAATACAAAGACTGTGCTTTATTACTTGGTGTACTTGTATCGAATACATCACCTGCGATTAATAACACATCCACTTGGTGATCTGTAATAGCATCCGCAAGCCAATTTAAAAATGCTTCAAATTCCTCATAGCGCTTTTTACCATATAAAACACGCCCAAGATGCCAATCTGCGGTATGTAAGATTCTCATAGTATGACTCTATAAATATTATTACGAAGAATACTAACATTTATGCTCAAGATTAAATAATCTCTACTGCTTAAATTCTTCAATAATTAAATACTTATTAAATCATATAGATATTATTTAATAACAAAATTAAATAAATGACATATAAATTACATAAAAATACAATTACAAACAAATACTTTAAATAATAATATTTGCATGTATAATTCACCACATAAAAAGATAAGTATACAAATGTAATTAAATTAAAACTAAGAGTATTAACGATTATGAATAAAAACTTTAAATTAGTCTTCAATAAAAAGAATGGAACATGGTCTATTGCTTCTGAACTCAGCAAAAGCAGAGGAAAAAACCGAGGCATCTCTAGATCCTCAAAAATTACTGCAACATTAGCATCTTTGACGTTTATGATACTTACAAATATTGCTTTTGCAGATTACTGCCGAGGAACTGAATTAGTTAATTTTGAATCTGATCGTCCTGCAGGTACTGGAATCACATGTAATCAAGCTGATAATGTAACATTCTCACTGACTGGAGGAAAAATCGGTGATGTTCACCATACAGCTATTGATTTAACTTCTACTAATGGCAGCGTTGATGCAACTATCAATAACTTATCAATTGGGCGATTTAATAATGATAATCATATGGATAAAGCATTAGAAATCAAAGCTCATACTAATGCTAGCTTAACCTTAACTGGTACAAATAATTTAGATGTTGGCCTTTCAGGCGGTGGCGTTGGCGATCGTAACGCTGCTTTGGTAATTTCTGAAACTGGGAATGCAACAATTAATATTCAAGATTCATTTACAACAAGCTTACATTCCAGAGATGGTGTAGTTCTACACGCAATTAGTAAAGGTGATGGTGCTGCAATTGTAGCAATTACAGCATCAGGCAGCATTACCCATGAAATAGGACAAGGGATTGTTGCGCAAACCAAAGGTGGTGCTATCGATATCTCTATCAAGCCAACGACTAATAATTCAAGTTTTGATATCACATCCGCTAAAACTGCAATATTAGCAGATAACCAAAATGCAAATGGGCAAGGTATTATCAATATCGATGTAGGTAATCTAAATTCCACCACAGCCATCAATACAACTGGGGCCAAAGCTCATGGTGTTCACTCTATTCAAAATGGTTCTGGCGATACAGTCATTAATATCGCAGAAACAACTACAATCAAAACTAGCGGCACAGAATCAGCAGGTATAAAAGCAGACTCATCAAACAATGGCAGTATCTCTATCACAAATGCTTCAAATATCACAACAACAGGTGATAAATCTCATGGTATTGATGCAAAAATTTCAGGCATATCAAAAACAGAGAGTAACTTATTCGTCAATAACTCAGGAGATATTATAACGAATGAAACTGGGGATGGCATCAATGCTTCTATCGCTGAAGCCAATAACTCTCAACTTCTTCAAGTAGTTAATACAGGGAATATTACAACTAATACAGGAAGTGCAATTCAAGCAACTCAAAATGGTAATGGCAACATCGAAATACAATCAGGAGATGTTGATGCTGTTAATAATCCGACACTAACAGTACAAGGCATCAACAAATCTGGAATCAATACAACATTAAGTGGCACTGGTACTACTACAATCATTAATGCATCAACCATTAATGCTACAGGTGCTAGCTCTACAGGAATTACAGCTCATGCAAGAGATGAAAATAGTGGAACCATCTCAATTAGTAATACTGCCAACATTTCTACTAATGGTAGTACTGGATATGGTATTCGCGCTCAACAAAATGGTACAGGCGATATCATCATCCAATCGCAAGGAGCTATCGAAACTATTCAGCAAACTTCATCAGCAATTATTGCCATTTCTTCAAACACTGGTGATATTAACATTGCCAATACAGCATCCATCAGCACTTTAGGTAGTAGCTCTTCAGGCATTAATGCTCGCTCCTCTGATGGTGCGATTATCATTAATAATACTGGTACTATTAATACCACTGGAAGATTCGCTGAGGGTATTAATGCATCTCAAGATGGTACTGGTAATATAACTATTATTAATAATGCAGATATAACAACTAATGGTTCAGAAGCCTTCGGTATTTATGCTTCTACATCTTTCACTAGTAATGGAAATATTATTATTGCTGATAAAGTTTCTAAAGATAATGAACCCTCTATTATCAATGAAATTATAATTAATGAAGAAGATACTTATGGCATTTACGTAGAACAACAGGGATCTGGTGATACCCTTATTCAAATGTCAAACACTACAATTACAACCTCAAAAGAAGGCGCTGCAGGTATCTTTGCAACACAAGCAGGTAGTGGTAAAACAATCATTAACTACTCAAATGATATAAACACCTCAGGTAACTTCGCCGATACTATTGCTATCAAAGTGACCGATGGTAGTTCTGAAATAACATTACATGATAGCGCCAATCTCTCGACATCAGGCACTGAAGCTCATGGCGTATTCTTAACCGCATCTGATAGCACAAATCTCATTCAATCTTCAACGGATTCAAACATTAATATCGCAGGGATCAGCGATGGTATAAATGCAACACTATTAGGCAACAGCGAAACTGTTATCAATAACCATGGAACTATTAATCATAATATAGATACTGATACAGCTGGTGTACGAGCTATTTTCTCTGAAGATGATAATAATATTACTATCAATCAATATGGTGTGATTAATGGTAGCGAAATAGGCATAGCTGTTGAAGACATCAATACTACAGCAGCAGTAAATAGCGCTACCGTAAATTTATACTCACCATCGCTTACAAATAAGATTGGTATTTCGATGGCACTATTAGATGAGTCGAATATTAATGTTTATGCTGGATCAGAAATCAACGCACAAGATACTGCAATTCTATTAACAAAGGGCAATACAGCCCTCAGTAACACAACAATACAAAATGCAGGTATTCTAAGCTCAGAACAAGATAAAATTATTGTTAATTCAGCAACTAATCCTGATGTAAATATCACTATCAACAACCTAGCGACTGGTGAAATGACCGGCTACATCTCGATGGGCGATGAAGGCATTATAACAATCAACAATGACGGTCAATGGACAGTACAAGATAGAGCAAATGAAACTGCGATTATCAAATTAACCAATAATGCAGCAAACGTATTCAATAATAATGGTGTCATGTCATTTGCCAATGAGCGCACAGAAATTTTAGGTGCAACCTCAACTTATCTCAATAAAGGTGGCGTATTTGATTTAACTTCTAACGATGCTACAACCACTGAATTACACATTGGTAAAGATAATCCTGACAGTGTTTTTTATAGTAATGGTGGTGCAATTAGAGTTGATATTACCACTGATGAATCTGAACCAAGCAGAGGTATTAGTGATCAAATCTATTTACAAAATGTAGAAGTTAGCGAATCATCCCCTGCTGAAATTTTCTTAAAATATACGGCAGGTAGCTTAACCAATACTCAAAATGATACACAAATCAAAATCATTGATGTGGCTGGAGAATCAGCTTCAAATGCCTTTGTATTAGGTCATGATGCTTTCATGGGTTTATATGAATACAATCTGCAACAAATCGACAATAATTGGTATTTAATTAATAACGACAATGACTACAGGGCAGATGCTGGTTTAGAGCTTGCAATGCGTCGATCTGTTATCGACTTTATGGTACCTGGTTTAGCAGGTTCAGGTGTTGCACCAAATGGTATTACTGGCTCTGGTGCTATGCGTTCTCAGTTACGAATGAATGCCCTAGACAATCAATCTGCTACAGAAAAAAGTAGTTCTGTTTGGGCTCTTTCATCTGCTCATTTAAGCGAAGGCTCTGCAGAACGTCGTAAATTAACTTATGATGCCAAAATGTACACTTTGCAAGTGGGTGCGGATACAACTATCAATACAAGCAATGGCTTATGGCAAGTGGGTGGAATGGCTCATATGAGTACAGCTCGTGCACATTCAAGAAGCACAACAACAGGCTCTATTGCAAATGGTTATAGCGATGGTTATGGTTTAGGTTTTTACGGAACATACTTCTTTAATGCCGATGATACTTTAAGTCCATACGTTGATTTATTTGCGATTTATGGTCGATACAAAAATACCAATAAAACTCGCAATAACAATGATTATGACTATAAAGCAAATGCATTCAGTGGAACAATCAATGCTGGCTACCCTATTCAAATTACTCCATCTGTAATCTTTGAACCTCAAGTACAATTATCTTATGTGAAATATGATAATAGAAGCCATGTTGATTTCTCTGGATCAATGGTAGATTTCAAAACTAAAGGTAATTTCATTGGTAGAGTTGGTGGCTATTTAATCTTAAATACTGAAAAAGATTTCCAACCTTATGTTGCTATGAATCTCTGGTATGACGATACTCAAGCGGGTGTTGGTTATGATACTGGAATGGCATTAAATGGACAGAAAACAACGATCAATGCTGATAGAAGAAATACATTCTATGAAGCTAAAACGGGCTTCCAATTTAATACCTCTAAAAACTTATCTGTTTGGGGTGAAGTATCTGGCCGCGTCGGAAGACAAAAATATAAAGATTATGGTGTTGCAATTGGTATCAAATACACTTGGTAATTCTTTATTAATCTCTTAATTCATTAGGGGCTGTTGAACATTTGAATTCAAAATAAAAAATAGCGAGCGGTATAATATTATCGCCAAACAAAATTAACC
>CANRJJ010000058.1 GCA_947630895.1 uncultured Wohlfahrtiimonas sp.
CATCGTTCTCCGGTAGAGTATGAAAAGATCCATCAAAAGATGGCTATGAGTGTCTAAGATTTTGGTGGCTATTCATACAGTTGCATGCTCTGAGCCTTCCAAGGTCACACGAATCACACTTTGTGGATTATCAGCCAACACAGTAGGATTTGCAGATAATTCAGGATATTTTCCCTTATTACCATCCCCTTTCATACCATGGCAAGATACACAATTCTTACGATATAAATCAAAACCAACATCAGTTTTCTCAGGCTTATTATTTTGACTTTCTACTACAAATTTTGAGTAATCTTGTTTTTTTGCAGGTAATGTTTTGAGGTAAGCCACCATCGCAGATAAGTCTTCAGGTGTAATATGCTGCCCACTTTCATGAATAAATTCATTCATCGGACTTCCTAATACTGCACCTTTCTTATTTTTACCCATACTTAAACTGCCAATAATATCTTCTTCATTCCAATTTTTTAACCCATCATCGTTGTCTAATAAATTAATCGCCACCCATCCGTCTATTAACGTTTCACCCGCTAAAAACTCAGGGCTAGATTCATCTAATCCTTTTTCTTGCATTGTTATTGCACGTGGTGTATGACAAGCCCCGCAATGAGCTAAACCTTGAACTAAATATGCTCCTCGAGCTTCTTGTTCACTTGAATATTTTGTTGCATCTATTGGCTCAACAGACGGCGCAAACATTTTTCGCCAAAAAGTCATTGGAAAACGCATAGACAAAGGCCATGGTATTTCATTTTCAGCACTGGCTTGATTAATAGGTTCTACTCCATATTTAAAATAAGCATATAGAGCAATAACATCTTCATCAGAAATTTTGGCATATGATGGATAAGGCATTGCAGGATAGAGAGAAACACCATCTTTTCTAATGCCATAGCGTAAGGCACGATCAAAATCATCCAATGTATAAGCACCAATACCAAACTCATTATCAGGTGAAATATTTGGTGAGTACATATTTCCTATCGGTGATTCAATTGCATTTCCACCAGAATATGTTTTGCCACTATCTTTACTATGACAGGCTGCACAATCCCCAAGAATTGAAAGATATTTACCCTTTTCAATAACTTCGGGCTGCTTCAAATAATTTTCATCGGCAGTTAAGTTCTTGGTTGACGTTGGCCAAACAGCAAATATAACAACACCAACAAAAACAACAGCCACAAATATCAAAAATCGACGAATATTTTTTTTCATGATTAGTTCCTAATCTTTATTATTTTAATTCAATAAATAAAACCCATAAAAATGGGCTTTATTTATTGATGAACCATGATTTTTAATAAATTTATTTTGATTCGTTGTATTGTTTCAAAATATAAGCTGCAATATTACGAGCTTCACCTTCATCAAAAATTACAGATTCATGATCCGCACCAGATGGCATATTGTTGTAGATATAACGAGTTAATGTATCCAAGTTATTAAAAGATGAGTTTTTAGCAAAACTATCTTTACCCCAAATTGGCGGATTACTATATCCCTTTGCATCACCCACTACACCCAATCGGACACCTTGTCCCTGTGGCCCATGACAAATTGCACATGAGTCATCGTACAATTCAGCACCTTCATCTAAATCGATATCACCCGTTGGCAGTATTACTGGATTCAAGCCTAAGCCAACAATTTCAGTCGTGCCATCAGGCACATCTTTAGATAGATGATCAATATATGCCAATATCGACTGCATCTCTTTAGAATCTTCTGCTAAAGCTTTTCCTGCCATACTCGTAGTCATGTGAAGATTAATACTATCCATAATCTCTTTTTGGCTTTTTACCTTAGATAAGCCTGTCCAAGGCATTGCATAAGGCTTTGTTGCTTCTTCTTGATGACAATTTGTACATGCGTAGTTGTTACCTGCATAACGCATATTTACATCAGAAACTTCTGGGCCTATATGCAAAAAGGTCGCAGTAATTAGATCCTTGCCATATTGAGCCTCAGGACTTAAATCTTCCGTTGAAGGTCTATCATTATCCAACAGGCTATAGGTTGTTGCTTGTGCCACACCAAAAGCTAGAAAAGATAAATATAGGAATATTTTTTTATAATTCAATTGTTTTTTCATAAATATTTCCTCAATTAGAGCAGGATTATTTAACTTCCAACACTCTAATTCTTTCTTCTACTGGTGGTAAGAAACTATCATCAAACACTTCTTTTAATTCAGGTTTTCTTGGTAACTTTCGGGCCGTATAAGCTTCGTCAATTGACTTTTGCATACGAGCTGTATCAATACCACCTACACCATCTTTTGCTACAGATTCTTTATTCCCCATTTCGATATTAATCGTATTTACGTAACGTTGTTTCTCAGCAGCTTTCTTAGTTTCATCCCAATTTGGATACTTTTTCATCAATACTTCAATAGCCGCATCAGGATCAGCAACAACAGCTTTTACCGCTTTATCAATTGCCGTTACCATTTTTTTAACTTGATCTGGGTGATTTTTAATCATATTTTGTGAAGCCATCAAGTTACTGCCATACATATAAGGAACATAATCTGTATATTTCAAATATTTCAAACGATCTGAAACTTTTTGACCTTGACTTTCAACTGCTTGAGAAGTTGTTGAAACATATCCAAATAAAGCATCTGTTTCACCTTTATCTAATTGGTCAAACATGATGTCCCACTCACCAAACTCATCTGAGAATGTAATATTAGATGCATCAATACCCGTTGCTTGCACAAATTGTTCAAATGTTTGTTTACCTACATCTGTTTTATGTGCCGTAATTTTTTTACCTTCTAAATCTTTTGGCGAATTAATTTTACTATTTGCTGGTAGTACGATCGCTGAAGGTGAACCACTGAACATCATATAAACACCAACGCCAGCTTTACCTGGTCTTTTTGCTGCAACTTCAATATTGGAGTTAATATCACCATAAGCAAAATCAAATTTTTCTCTAGACAAACGAGGTGCTGCTGTAAATGCACCTGCCCCCATGGAATAATCAACATCAAATCCAGCTTCTTTGAAATAACCTAATTCATCCGCCATTAAGAACCAAAGATTTGCTCCGGTAAATGTATCTGAATTAATTAAAAATTTAATTGGTGTTAATTCCTCTGTAGGTGTTTTATCTTGTGCAGTTGCAAATTGTGCACCAACTAATAATGCTAAAGAGCAGCAAGTAACCTTTAAAGTTTTTGTGATTTTTTTCATATTAATTTCCTAATATTTATAATATTTCTGTTATTTGATCAATCTTGCAAAATTACTTCTTGATCAATATATATTTATTTTTATTTACATAAAAGATCATTTCTTAACATAAATGATAAATATCATTAAATATCAGTAATTAATTATCAATATATTGAAAATCACTTATTAATCAGTATGTTATATTTTATTTTTGAATAAAGAGATTTATATTATATTTAAACCAAGGCAATTGCTGCCTTGGTATTCATTTTAAGCGTGATTTTTCTCTGATGGTTCAAAACTCAAAGATAGGAAATACTCTAAAGTATCATCTTTAATTTCTAACCAAGTCATTGGCAATTCTGGTGCTAAAGTACCAGTTTGTGTAGAGCGATAAGATTTTTCACGGAAACCCATGATGTCTTTCTGCTTATCGTCTTGCCATACTTTAAGAATTTCAGCTTGTTTTTCTACCGCAAAATCAGGATAGTCTGTTAAATCAACCAAATCTCTTACATAGCTTGCTTGGAAATCAATTGCATCGAAACTTGTTTTGATTTCGTTATATCTCGCTAACCAAACATCTATGTCTTTTTGTCGTTCTGATTCGCTTGGTAACTCAAATCTATCAATCATATAATCACGCGCCAACCATGCTTGTGCATCAAACATATTGAATGTGAAATATTGATCTTGCATACCTAAGTAGATTAATTGAGGATGCTCTTGCCAGAAAATTCCTTTGTAAAGATTTTCAGGATAGAGGCAATTGTGCGTTTGTAAACGCAAACGATCTTCCAAAAATGGAAAATGGAATTGATAACCTGTACATAAAATAATGGCATCAAAAACTTGATTCGTGCCATCTTTAAAATGTGCAGTATTACCTTCAAAGTGAGTCAACAGAGGAACTTCTTTAATTCCTTCTGGCCAATCAAATCCTAGAGGTTTAGTGCGATAGCTGATAGTAATTGAATTCGCACCATACTTATAGCATTGAGTTGCAATATCTTCCGCAGAATAACTACTGCCCACTAATAGAATGTCTCTATCTTCAAATTCTAATGCATCACGGAAATCATGCGCATGCAGAATTCTACCTGGGAATTGATCCAATCCTTCAAAATAAGGCATATTAGGCGTTGAGAAGTGCCCTGTGGCAACAACAACGTAGTCAAACTCTTCAGTTTCTTGCTGGTCAGTTTTGTGATTCATCACAGTCACTGTGAATTTCTGAGTATCATCATCAAATGTTACCCAGCGTACAGGACATTCGAAACGAATATATTTACGAATATCTTGCTTGTTGATTCGCCCCATAATGTAGTCTTTTAAGACTGCGCGAGGAGGATAAGATGGTATTGGTTTGCCAAAGTGTTCTTCAAATGAGTAGTCGGCAAATTCTAAACATTCTTTTGGCCCATTTGACCAAAGATATCGGTACATACTACCGTGTACTGGTTCACCGTGCTTATCTAAACCGGTTCGCCAAGTATAATTCCACATCCCTCCTATATCATTCTGTTTCTCATAACACACAATTTCCGGTAAATTTTCTACACCTTGTAATCGTGCTGCTTCAAAAGCTCTTAATTGAGCTAAACCACTGGGCCCTGCGCCCAAAATTGCAATACGTTTTCTTTGAGTCAAAACATACTCCTTTTCAGTTGAGGAGGAGATACCTTATAAAAACATTTGACTCAAGTCAAACATTAATACTTTGATCAAAAATATATTGAATTGATAAGATTGAAAAAGTTTATACAAATCAATATATTTTCATGACTTTTTCAACATATTGATTTGTATATTAATTTTAAATTTAGTGAATACTATCCACAATTCCGCCTTCTACACGAAGTGCCGCACCTGTTGTTGCACTTGCTTGTTCTGATGCAATATAAACCACCATATTTGCAATCTCTTGAGGCTCTGCAAAGCGACGAATAATGCTTGAATCTCTATATGTTTTGATGAAATAAGTTTCAGCTTCAGCCACAGTGATATTTTGCTCTTTAGCAATCGCTTCCATCATACCGATCGCACCTTCTGTTTTAGTTGGACCTGGTAAAATTGTATTCACTGTTACACCAGTTCCTGACATTGCTTTTGCCAAACCGCGAGATAAGCCCTGCATTGCTGCTTTAGTTGTACCGTAATGAACCATATCAGCAGGAATATTAAATGCCGATTCACTAGAAATAAACTGTACTCTACCCCAACCTTTCGCTGCCATTCCTTTAACATAATGACGACTTAAACGCACACCGCTCATAATGTTTGTTTCAAAGAAATCTAACCAAACATCATCCGATATTTCGCTAAATTCGCATGTGCCATAAATACCTAAATTATTAATCAAAATATCCACTTCAGGTAAATTTTGAATAATGCCCGCGCAACCTTCTGCCGTTGCTGCGTTAAATGCTAAACCTTTAATATCTGCATTGATCACTTCAGATTTTAATTGCTCAACAGCTGCATCAACTTTCTCTGCTGTTCTACCTGTAATCACAACTGATGCACCAGATTCAGCCAAGCCTTTTGCAATCGCAAAACCAATACCTGCTGTACCTGATGTCACTAAAGCAACTTTATTTTTCAATGAAATTTGCATAATTTTTCCTTCTGAATTGTGAATAGTCTCTGTATTATAATATTTTTATTTAACTAAACAATTAATGTAAAATACCTTTCATTATTTACTATTGGTAAAATATAGATGTTTGATAAGCTCACTAGCATGAAAATTTTTATCAGCGTGGCGCATTTAGGTAGCTTTAGCCGCGCAGCGGAACAGCACCAAATCTCGCCCGCAATGGTCACAAAACACATTCAAAGATTAGAGAATCATTTAGAACTCAAATTGCTACAGCGCAATACCCGTCGCTTGGAGCTCACTGTGATTGGCGAAGAGTATTTACATTCTTGCGAAAAAATTCTGACAGAAATTCAAAATCTTGAAGTCAATCTTTCCCGTGAACAAAAAGCCATCGAAGGAAAAATTCGCTTATCCATGCCGAGCGTTTTAGGGCAAAACTATTTGTCTGAGAAGTTACAAGATTTTCAGCAACTTTACCCTAACATTGAATTAGACATTGATATCAATGATCAACCCACTGACTTAATCAAAGACCAATTTGATCTATTAATCCGTTTTGGCTTAGATATTGAACCTTATTTAATCGCCCGACCTTTATTAAATTCTGTCGATATGGTTGTAGCTGCAAGCCCTCAATATTGGCAAGAACATGGTTTGGCGAAAACACTAGAAGATCTCAAACAGCATAATTGTCTTGGCTGCTCAATGTCTAAAACTGCTGGCACAAAAATATGGTATTTCAATCAAGATCAATCTGTTTCGATCTCAGGCAATACACAAAGTAATAGCGGCTTAGTATTGATTGGTTTCGCATTGAATCATGCTGGTGTCATTTATCAACCACGCGCTGCGATCGAAAAATATCTCGAAGATGGATCTTTGCAAGAAGCACAGTTAAATATTGCAGGTTACCAAGAGAGCCAGCTCAATTTGGTTTATGCAAAAAATGAGTATATGCCTCAAAAACTGCGTGCATTGATTGATTTTTTACTCGATAAACCTTCAATGTAAACTAATGCTTATTATCAAGCTTCTTAATGATGAATATAAAAAAGCCGATGATAAAATCATCGGCTTTTTCTTAAAGATTAATCTGATTAGTTAAACCAACCATCAATGCGATCTTTATATTTTGTATAGAATGCTTCAGCCCCAGCTTTAGCGCCTTTACCTTCTTCTTCTGATTTAGATACCATCGCCATCAATTCATGCAATTCATCAGAGCTGAATGAGAACTGAGATAAGAATCCTGCAACTTCAGGATGACTATCTGAGAAGCCTTTGCGTGACAATGCTTTAATTTCATCCACTTGATAAGTGCCTTTTGGATCTTCTAACATTTTAATGTCATACATATCCCACATATAATGTGGTTTCCAACCTGTAATGATAATAGGTTCTTTCGCACTTACTGCACGACGAAGCTCAGCCATCATAGAACTTTCACTCGATGTGATTTGTTCATAGTCTAAATCATAATTTTCAATCGCTTTGTTAGTCATGCCATGAATACCTGCACCTGAGCCGATACCATAGATTTTTCCGCCAAACTGATCAACATTATCATTGAGTTCTTCAATTGAATTGATGTCAACATAAGTTGGCACAACTAAGCCTGTGCTTGCATCATCAAATACAACGCCAACTTCTTCGATTTGATCACCAAAACGCTTCCAATAATCGGCATGCGTGTACGGTAACCATGCATCTAAGTATAAGTCAGCATCACCTTTGGCTAATGATGCATACAATGGGCCTGGTTCAATCAAAGTTGTTTTAACATCGTAACCTTTTTGAGTTAACACAACATCCGCTAAATTAGTAATAGCAACGCCTTCTGCCCAACTTGGGTAGAGAATAGAAACGCTTTGCTTGCCTTCTGTTGATTGGGTTTGATCACTACATGCACCCACTAATAACGCTAATCCTGCAACGACTGTTGCCATAATTTTTTTCATAATAACTCTCCTAATCTTCCAATATTAAATAGTCTTACGTTTTCCGACCGCTTGAGTAATTCGATCCAAAATAATTGCTAAAATTACAATGGCCAAACCTGCTTCAAAACCAAGTGCAATGTCTGCTTGTTGAATGCCCTGATAAACACTTTCACCCAATCCACCAGCACCAACCATTGAACAAATCACCACCATTGATAAGGCAAGCATGATTGTTTGGTTAATCCCTGCCAAAATGGTTGGCATTGCTAATGGAATTTGCACTTTGAATAAAGTTTGCGAGCTTGTGCAACCAAATGCTTCAGAAGCTTCAACAATTTCCTTAGGCACTTCTGTAATGCCTAAACAAGTCATTCTAACTGCTGGTGGCAATGAGAAGATCACCGTTGCAATCACACCTGGCACATTCCCTACTGAGAAAAACAGAATGGCAGGAATCAAATACACGAATGCTGGCATGGTTTGCATAAAGTCCAATAAAGGACGAATGATCGTATCCACGCGTTTATTTTTGGCACATAAGATGCCAAGTGGAATGCCAATCAATAAAATAATGATTGTGGATACTAAAACTAATACCAAAGTGCTAATTAATTGTGACCAAAAACCCATTGCATAAACAAGCATTAATCCGATCACTATAAAAATCGGTAGCCCTAAACGCTCTTTAAAATTTTTAGAAGTAATCTTCCAATCTTTTGGTTTAAAACTTTTAGTAATCGCCAAAAATGCCAACAACGCAACGATGACCATAAAGATAAATGCAGGCACTTTATTAAATGCTGATTCAAAGTAATAAATTAAATTACCAATGATGATTGTGACTTGATCAAAAAAAGGACGTCCGACCTGAGATAACCAATCCACGAAACTTTCTACATATTTTCCTAATTGAATATTCATATTTGACCTTATTTTTAATTGATGACTTCTACAACTTTGGCTTGATTAATTTTGTCACCCAAAATCTTCGCATCTGAAATGGTTTGTTCATCAGTACCTGACATCATCTCAACAACGCTTAAGTAATATAAATACCCAACGGGCTTATCATCACTATCCAACACAACTAAAGGATATGAATGATGGGCAAAATGCGGTAGAGCTTCAGCTACTGGCGTATCTTCATAAATATGAGGAATTTCTAGTAAAACTGATTCAAAATCAGTATCACCATTTGCCAATAATCGACGAGCATCTTTTAAACGAAGATAGCCTTTAAATTTATTATCACCATCGACAATTGGTAAAAAGTGACGATTTGATCTTTCCATTTTTCGCACAACGCCTGCAGGTCCATCGCGACCTAAACGGATACGATCATTAAATGGTTTCATAATACCTGAGGCAGTGATGACTTTTGTAGAATCCACTTCATTGATGAATGATTTCACATAGTCATCCGCAGGGTTTAACAAGATATTTTCAGCGGTATCTTGCTGAACAATTACACCATCTTTCATGATGACAATTTTGTCGCCCAACTTAAGCGCTTCATCCAAATCATGCGTGATAAACACGATCGTTTTCTTCAATTTCTTTTGAAGCTCGATGAGTTCATCTTGCATTTGAGCACGTATCAATGGATCCAATGCACTGAATGCTTCATCCATCAACAGTATTTCAGAGTCATTAGCGATTGCACGAGCAATACCAACTCGTTGCTGCATCCCGCCACTCAATTGACTTGGATATGAATTGGCATAATCACTCAAGCCAACCATACTCAATACTTCCAATGCTTTCTTGCGATATTCCTCTTTCGACAATCCTTTGATTTCTAGTCCAAAACCAACATTATCAACAATGGTTTTGTGCGGTAATAATGCAAAATGTTGGAAAACCATACCGATTTTTTCTCGGCGAATCTTTAACAACTCTTTCTTGCTGAACTTGGTAATGTCTTGTCCATCGATCAAAATACTGCCCGATGTCGGGACATTCAACATATTCAAGCAACGCAACAATGAAGATTTTCCACTGCCTGAAAGCCCCATAATGACGAATATTTCACCATTTTCGATTGAAAAATTTGCTCGATTCACAGCAACGACACTTCGTGTTTTTTTCAAAACAGCCTCTTTGGAAGCGCCTTGCTCCAACATTTTTATGGCTTGTTTTCGGTTACTGCCATAAATCAATGATAAATCTTTAACCTCTACTTTACTCATAGTTTTCCCTTTGTTTGGTGGGAATAACTTCGCCATCCATTCAAAATTTAAGTCCTACTGTCTATAGTTTAAAGAATATATATTTGGGGTTGATAAAGTTATTAGTGCAACTCATGTGCCTTATAAGGAAGGCAATCCCCACAAATTATTTTTAAAAAGAACTATTACCCTACAGGCACTTTTTCTTCACGTCAAATGAGAACGATTGATATTTGCTGTATTTTCGAATAAAAAGTACTCAAAAAACGCACTTTTTTTACGCAAAAAATCATGAAAAATGGACGTTTGAAAATCTCTTATCGCTAGTGATTATGGTTAATTTGAGTATTTTCAAAAAATATTAATTTTGATTTTAAAAAACATCGCTTAATATTTAAAAAGATAATTTATCAAATAATTTCTAATAATATTATGAATTAATATAATAAAAAACCTCTAATGATAGAGGTTTACAATTGAATTAAACTTTTTTCTCTAATCGGTAGCCATCTTCATTACCTGACAAAATTCCTTCATCTTCGAGTTCATCAAGCGCATCGGCAATTAAAACCGACAAAATATATGTATATTTGATTGAAGAAGATGCTTTTGTAATCGTCGCACCTTTTTTAGGACTATCAGGATCATCAAATGTTAGATCAAAAACAGTTTGTATCTCGTATGCATCACCAATCTTTAAACCTTGATTAGCAATATCTTTCAAAATGCCTGACTTAACCGTTGAGAAATGTTTCTTTTTATACATAAATGATAATGCCTTTAGACGGTAATATTACAAAATAAAAGCCTCTAGCTTTTGCTAGAGGCTTGCATTTGGCGGAAGCAGCAGGAATCGAACCTACCTCAGCCGATAGGCTGACAACGGTGTTGAAGACCGCGGAGCCCCCAGGACCCATTTACTTCCGCGCGTACTATAACATTCACTTTATTAATTGACAAATTTGTACAGCCCTTTTGTTCCGCACCTTTTATATTTATTTTCAACTATAATTAGACAATGTTGTTATTAAAATACTAGGCAATCAACGTGCAATTATCGAATATTATTCAAGTGGGCAAATTACTCGATCGCCCTGAGTTTTCTCATTATATTTCTGAATTGAGTCGCCCGATTGTTAGCGAGGTGATTCGATCAACCATTGATCACTACAAACAAACCATTTTGAGCGATCAAACAGAGATTAATCAGGATGAACTATTACAAAACATTCATAGTTCACTAGAGTTGATCCAAAAAGAAAAAACTCAAGCTGTCATCAATGGTACGGGGATTTTAGTTCATACTAATCTTGGCCGTTCGCCAATCGCGCAATCGATTTGGGATAAAGCTGGTGAAACTGTAACTCGTTACTCCAATTTAGAATTTAATTTAATTGATGGTAAACGTGGTAACCGCATGGGAATGTTAAACCATGTGATACGGGCCTATTTTGGTAGTGAAGATAATGTTATCGTTAATAATAACGCTGCTGCGATTCATTTGATTTTGAAAACTTTTGCTGTCGGTAAAGAAGTGATTGTTTCCCGCGGCGAACAAGTCCAAATTGGTGGTGGCTTTCGTATTCCTGACATTTTAGAAGAATCTGGTGCGATATTAAAAGATGTCGGCACAACAAATATCACAACGCTAGATGATTACTTAAATGCTGTGAATGAAAATACTGCGATGGTTTTATTGGTGCATCAATCCAATTACTACATCGAAGGATTCACTGAACAAGTTGATCCTAAAGAACTGCGTGAAAAATTACCGAAGCACGTGCTTTTAGTTGTTGATCAAGGCTCTGGCAACCAATCAACCTCTTTGCGCTATGAAACA
>CANRJJ010000059.1 GCA_947630895.1 uncultured Wohlfahrtiimonas sp.
AATCATACGACTGTCGCAAAATGGAAGAAACGCACTTCAGTAGATGATCTGACAACCGGACCAAAGAATCCTCGCTCAAGCGTGTTATCGCCTGAAGATGAGGCAGCAATTGTTGCTTTTCGAAAACGCACCTTGTTGCCGCTAGATGATTGTCTTTATGCATTGCAGCCAAGCATTCCTTATCTGACACGCTCGTAGTTACACTGCTGCTTGCAGCGGCATGGTATTTCACGGCTACCTGATCTTTTTGACCAAAATTTTTGACTGAAAAATCTTCCCATTTTTTTCAGAATATCTTCATCTTCTGAATTGACTAATATTTCAAAGATAGGTTTTAACTTTGTATGGTCGTTTAGGAGAAGCTGTAATTTTTCGAAAAAGTTAGAAAACCACTTTAAGGCTTTCGATTTAACCTTCTTCTACATCAATAATGGCTGCATTTAAGCCCAGCATACTTTTTGAAACACCACCTGTTTTCTTAATTTAAACTTTCTACAATAGTAATCATTACATCAGCACAATTTTCACGAGCTGCTCTTGCTTTAGCGTATTCCTCAGAATAATAACAAGCTTGAGCAGTGGCTAAATCTGAAAATTCAATAATGATGTGACGCTCATATTCAGCCCCTTCTAGACAAGTAGCTTTGCCACCTCGTGCCAGAAATTTAGCTCCATATTTTTCAAAGGCTAAAGGTGCTATCGACATGTATCGTTTATATTTTTCCATATCATGAATAGTGACATGTGCAATCCAGTATGCAGACATATAAAAGTTCCCTATGTTTGATAAATGTGAGACTGGTTTTTCTAAAGTATTAATTGATATCACTTGTCTAAGATATTTTTGGCAACCAGAGCCGCTTCAGTAATATGTTCCGCTACAGCCTGTTTTGCCATTTCCGAATCTTTATAAAGATATATAGCTTCACACATATTTTTGATACGTTGATAGCCTGAAATTTCACGTTGAGTAGATTTCATGGTCATGGCTCGAAGCCGGCTAATACGGCCATTTAAACGTTGTACTACTTCCCAGGCAATATAATGTTTAGCTATGGTGAAAATAGTTTCATAGAGCTTTGAAGAGGTCGCAATAATTAAATTGATATCATCATTAGTAAATGCTTTTTCAAGTTCAACAAGTAAACTCTTAATTTGTTCAGCTTTATCATCAGTTAGGTTCTGAGTGCAATCAACGACCGCACTTTGCTCTAATAGAAGACGAATTTCATAGATCTGAGAAGCAATATCCCAATTTAGTAGTGAAACAATCGGACCTTTATTTGGCAAAATTTCAACAAGGCCTTCGGCTTCAAGATAGCGGATTACCTCTCTTACTACAGACCGACTTACACCAAGTTCTTCACATAAAGTTCGTTCAACTAATCTTTTTCCAGAGGGGAAATAGCCAGTAATAATGGCATTACGGACTTTATTCAAACATAGTTCACGTAATGTGACTGGTGGATTTTCAATCTTAAGACTCATAGACACATCATATTCCTAAATTTGATTTTACAAATTTTGTTACACGTTTTTTACATAAAAAGAGCATAACAAACTCTTGTCTTTTTTTCATTATGTATTATGGTATACCATAATACGAACTACCAAGTGAAATCTCAAGCAAGGAAGAAAAATGAACCTTATACGTAAAACGGTGCTCCATGTAGAAACTACTTATGTTGATGGAGGCAAAGAGGCAACAATCCCATTGAAAATGGTTGCTGCTGCTGCAGTGATTAAAAATCCTTGGGCAGGGCAAGGTTATGTTGAAAATTTAACTCCAGAAATTCGTCGAATTGCTCCGATTTTAAGTGAGCATTTAACGAAGCTTATTATTGATGAAATTGGTTCAGGCGAAGCAGTAGAAGCCTTTGGTAAAAGTGCAGTTGTGGGCTTAGATGGGGAATTGGAACATGCATCTGCCCTGATTCATACTTTGCACTTTGGCAACACATACCGCAATGCAGTAGGTGCGAAATCCTACCTTGCATTTAACAATACCCGAGGTCCCGCCAATGCATCCATTCTTGTTCCAATGATGGACAAAAATGATGAAGGCAGACGTTCTCACTATTTAACTTTACAGTTTGCAATTCCAGATGCACCTGCTGCCGATGAGATTGTGATTGTGATTGCGGGTTCTACAGGTGGTCGACCACATCATCGTATTGGTGACCGTTATCAAGATTTGGAAGAGTTAGGACATGATGTCAAAAACCCAGCAGCTGTCAAATAACAGGATTGCTCATTATTTTGAGCAGGGCACAGGAGAACCCTTGGTTCTCATCCATGGAGTAGGAATGCAGGCAGCGGCATGGTATCCACAAATCGAGTTCTTTTCGAAACATTATCGAGTGATCTCTGTGGACATGCCAGGGCATGGGCAAAGTACAAAACTGGCAGATGAGGCGAAATTACAAGATTTTGTCGATTGGACCATTGAGTTTATTACTGCACTGAATATTGGTGCAGTAAATTTAGCAGGACATTCAATGGGTTCGCTAATTACGACTGGTGTTAGCGTAACCCGACCTGATTTAGTCAAACGTATGGCTGTATTGAATGGTGTTTATAAACGTACGCCACAGGCTCGGAATGCAGTGATAAAGCGTGCTGAAGAGTTAAAGACAGGTCATATTGATGTAGAAACACCGTTACAGCGTTGGTTTGGCGATAGCGAAATTGAGCGCATTGCCTCAGATCATGTTAAATCGTGGCTAGAAAACGTAGATTTGTCAGGTTATACCACAGCGTATTCAGCTTTTGCCTGTGGTGATGAAGTCTACGCTGATGAATGGTCTAAGATCGCATGTCCTGCTTTGGTTTTAACGGGTACTCATGACCCTAACTCAACTGCAGAAATGGCAAGGGAAATGGCAAGTCTGGCGCAAAATGGCGTAGCTATAGTCATTGAAAATGAACGTCATATGG
The DNA here is from genome assembly GCA_947630895.1 of uncultured Wohlfahrtiimonas sp. Taxonomy (GTDB): domain Bacteria; phylum Pseudomonadota; class Gammaproteobacteria; order Cardiobacteriales; family Wohlfahrtiimonadaceae; genus Wohlfahrtiimonas. The sequence continues at coordinate 2,938 of CANRJJ010000059.1, forward strand.
TGAACTTGACGGCACCAGATAAAGTGAATAATGCAATGCAGAAATGGCTTGAAACGAACGTTTAAGCTCCACACATTGATGAAGGAATATAACAATGAGTGAAATGGATAAAGTAAATAAAATACGTGAACTACGTGATGCTTTTGGGTCATTTATGACAGGCGTTACGGTAGTAACTACCTGTAAAGATGATGGAACACCATTAGGCTTTACAGCCAACTCTTTTGCTTCGGTGTCTTTGGACCCAGCTTTGTTGCTTGTCAGCATTGCCAAGACATCAAGCAATTATAATAATTTTGCAAATGCCTCACACTTTGCCATTAATATTTTGGCAGAAGAGCAAAAGGATGTTTCAAATACATTCGCTCGTCCTAGTGATGATCGCTTTGCAAGCTTGGCTTGGTCTGTTAGTGAAAATCAAAACCCAATTATTGATCATGTCAGTGCATGGTTTGATTGTACGACTTACCAAATGGTAGATGCTGGTGATCATGCAATTCTAATTGGTAAAGTTGAAAATTTTGCTTCGGCAGGTTTTGCAGGTCTTGGTTATTATCGTGGTGCTTACTTCACTCCAGCAAAATCTTCTACTGATGTCATCTCGAGCATGAAAGTCATGATGATGGCTTTGATTGGACATGAAAATCAGATTCTGCTCGATAAAAATGCAGATGGTCGCTGGACGTTACCACATCTCATGGTGGATAAAGATGGGGCAGAAAAAGCCTTGGAAAAAATCTTTGCTGCCTATCAGCCAGCAGCATCACCGAGTTTCATTTACTCAGTTTACGATGATGTGACCACGCAACAACAATATATTGCGTTCCTATGTAATACCCCCGTATTAGATGCGCATAAAGGTCAATTTGTTGATCTCAATGATCTAGATCAACTGACTTTTGTAGATAGTGCTTTACAAAGTATGTTAATGCGCTATCGCAAAGAAAATCATCTGAAAACTTATGGTGTTTATTACGGTAATCAAACCAGTGGTACGGTTCGTCAAATTGTTAAAGAGGAAGTTTAACTATGCGTTTTTCATTATTTGTGCACATGGAACGCGTTTCTGATCAACAAACACAGAAGCAGCTCTACGATGAAATGATCGAACTTTGCCAGATTGCGGATAAAGGCGGTATGCATGCAATTTGGACAGGTGAACATCATGCAATGAATTTTACCATTGCGCCAAATCCATTTATTAATCTGGCTGATATTGCAAACAAAACTAAAAATGTCCGTTTAGGTACTGGAACTGTAGTTGCACCATTCTGGCACCCGATCAAATTGGCAGGTGAAGCTGCCATGACGGATATTATCAGTAATGGACGCTTAGATATCGGAATTGCACGTGGTGCATATTCATTTGAATATGAACGTATGGTACCAGGTATGGATGCCTGGGGTGCCGGTCAACGTTTACGTGAAATGATTCCTGCAGTTAAAAACCTCTGGAAAGGTGATTATGAGCATAATGGGGAGTTTTGGCAGTTCCCTAAAACCACCTCAGCGCCTCAGCCTTTACAACAACCACATCCCCCAATTTGGGTGGCAGCTCGTGATCCGAATAGCCATGAATTTGCAGTCGAAAATGGTTGTAATGTACAAGTCACGCCATTGCATTTCGGTGATGACGAAGTTGAAAAATTGATGGGGCATTTTAACGCAGCGTGTGAGAAATTTGCCGATGTTCCTCGTCCTGAGATCATGTTGCTGCGCCATACTTATGTTGCAGATAGTGAAGCAGATGCTCAGCTTGCCGCAGATGAAATCAATGCATTTTATAACTATTTTGGCGCATGGTTTAAAAATGAGCGTGAGATTAGTCAAGGTTTAATTGCACCAATTAGCAAGGAAGAAATGGCACAACATCCATTCTATACTCCTGAAGCAATGCGTAAAAATAATGTGATTGGTCAAGCCCAAGAAGTGATTGATCGCTTAAAAGCCTATGAAGCCATGGGATATAACGAATATTCATTCTGGATTGACACCGGAATGAGCTTTGAACGCAAAAAAGCATCGCTAGAACGTATGATCAATCAGGTTATGCCCGCATTTGCATAGGAGAGAAGACATGACTTCTCCATTCCAGTTGTATATCAATGGTCAGTTTGAGGATGGTGCTGCACAGTTTGACAGTATTAATCCAGCAACTGGTCAGGTCTGGGCAAAAATGCCAGAAGCACGTACAAATGAAGTCAATCGTGCAGTTGCTGCTGCATCTAAGGCCTTGCAAAATGAGGCTTGGGCAGGATTAACTGCCTCACAGCGAGGAAAATTGCTGTATAAACTCGCTGACTTGATCGAGAAAGCTGCGCCACAATTAGCACAGTATGAAACTAATGATACAGGTAAGATTATTCGTGAGACTTCAAGTCAGATTGCGTATGTCGCAGAGTATTATCGATACTATGCAGGTATTGCTGACAAGCTTGAAGGCAGCTATCTACCAATTGATAAACCAGATATGCAGGCGTGGACGATCCGTGAGCCAGTAGGTGTAATTGCAGCAATTGTCCCTTGGAATAGTCAATTATTTTTATCAGCAGTTAAAGTTGGTCCAGCATTAGCAGCAGGTTGCAGTATTGTCCTTAAAGCTTCAGAGGAAGGACCCGCACCGTTACTTGCTTTTGCGCGTTTGGTCCATGAAGCAGGGTTTCCAGCAGGTGTGGTCAATGTGATTACCGGTTTTGGACCTGAATGCGGTGCTGTACTCAGTAGCCATCCGGATGTAGCGCATGTTGCATTTACAGGCGGTCCAGAAACAGCAAAACATATTGTGCGTAATTCGGCTGAAAACCTGGCGAAAGTTTCGCTTGAGTTGGGTGGTAAATCTCCTTTTATTGTGTTTGCCGATGCTGATTTACAAAGTGCGGTAAATGCACAAGTTGCGGCAATCTTTGCGGCAACAGGACAAAGTTGTGTTGCTGGCTCACGCTTGTTGGTTGAATCAACTATTAAAGATGAGTTTGTGCAGCGTTTGGTTGAGCGCGTACAAACTATCAAAATTGGTTTACCTGATGATCATGCAACTGAATTTGGTCCATTGTGTACACTGCGTCAACGTCAAAAAATTGAACAAGTGGTGGCAAGTTCACTTCAACAAGGTGCACAACTACTGATTGGCGGAAAATCTTTAGAGCGAGAAGGGTATTACTATCCGCCTACAATTTTAGATTGCAGCGATGTACCGCAAGCTGATTGTGTTATGACGGAACTGTTTGGGCCAGTGCTATCGGTGGTGAGTTTTACCACAGAATTGGATGCTATCCAGAAGGCCAACAACACCCCTTACGGTCTTGCTGCTGGAGTCTTTACCAACAATTTAAGCCGTGCGCATCGCATGACCAAAGCAATTCGATCAGGCATTGTTTGGTTAAATACCTATCGTGCGGTTTCACCACTCGCACCTTTTGGAGGACATGGTTTATCGGGCCATGGCCGAGAGGGAGGTGCCGATGCGGTGTTGGACTACACTACGACCAAAACAGTTTGGTTACGGACTTCAGATGAACCGATAGCCGATCCTTTTGTGATGCGTTAAAGCATCACAAAAGGGGCTGAATAGGGATGGATTTTCAGGAAGAAAATATGAATAAGTCGAATTCTAAATAGTATTAGTCTTTAGCACAGCATCACTCCTAAAAGGAGCATATGTTGATACTGAATCAGTATCGATTGGGCAGACTTCATTTTTTTCTCTGAAGAATTGACCAGAGCAGCAATAGTCGTGGTTTTGAAATGACAGAGCTCTGTTCGATTTTTTGTAAATAATACCGACAAGGCAGGTTTTTTTAAACCTAAAGTCACTCTCACTAATATATTGAAATTGAAGGAAATGAATTCCTCAAAGAGAGATTAAGGATATGAGCCAAAATGAAAAAAATGCTTTCGCTATAGAAAGTCATTCTATTGATTATGTTGATCCTTCTGAACGAAATGGAAAAGTTCGGGATCTATTTACTTTATGGTTTTGTACCAATATTGCACCGTTAGCTGTAATTACAGGTGCAATGTCCATGCTTACATTTAACTTAAGTTTGGTTAGTGCATTAGTGGCCATTTGTTGTGGACACTTTTTTGGTGCAAGTATTCTAGCATTGACGTCTGCCCAGGGGCCTCAGGTCGGTATTCCACAAATGATTCAAAGCCGTGCACAGTTTGGACGTTATGGCGCATTGCTGGTTGTATTATTTACGACGCTGATTTATCTGGGTTTCTTTATTTCCAATATTATTTTGTCAGGCAAAACTTTACACACAGTTGTTCCTGCAATTCCCATCCCAGCTGCAACTGTGATTGGTGCAATTGTAGCAACTATTATTGGTGTGATTGGCTATCATTTTATTCATAAATTTAACAAGATCGGCACCTGGTTTATGGGCGGCTCATTGTTAATTGGCTTAATGATTATGATTCCACATATCAATGCAGAAGTACTGGCCAAAGGTGCTTTTAATCTGAAGGGATGGTTTGCCATGTTTGGTCTATGTGCTGTGTGGCAAATTAGTTTTTCACCTTATACCTCAGACTACTCAAGATATTTACCTAAAAGTATCGGAATTTATAAACCATTTATTTATACATATTTGGGCGCATCGTTGGGCACAATCTTTGCGATGGGCTTCGGTACAGTTGCGGTAGCGATTGGTTCAACAACAGATGCAATGGAAGCAGTTAAATCAGGTACAGGACTGTTTGGTTATGCACTGATGATCTTATTTCTTTGTAATATCATTGGTCACAATGCCATGAATTTGTATGGTGCAGTTTTATCTTGTATTACTTCTATTCAGACCTTTGCAGGTCGATGGATGCCAAGCAAAAATATCCGTATCATTTTATCAGTCATTGTTTTAATTCTGGCTACGTTTACTGCATTGTGGGCATCTAGTAACTTTATTAGCTTCTTCCTTAATGTGATTTTTGCCTTACTGTTTATCTTGGTGCCGTGGGTTTCAATTAACTTATTAGATTTTTATGTCATCAATAAAAAATCTTACGACATCCAATCTATTTTTGCCCAAGATGGCGGAATTTACGGAAAATTTAATGCTAAAGCATTAACTGCCTACTTTATCGGAATTGCGGTTCAAATTCCTTTTTTAACCAATGCTTTCTTCACAGGACCCTTTGCTAATGTAATTCAAGATGTTGATATTTCTTGGATAGTTGGTTTGGTTTTCAGTTTTATTGTGTATTACGTATTTAATCTAGGAAAGATTAAATCGTCACACCCTCAGATGAATGTGAAAGCGCATCAGTAAAAATTAAATTTGGAATGGAATCTATATCATGAAAAAACATTATTTACAGTGGGCAGTCGCATCTGTAATGCTCACAACATGGATACCAAGTTATGCGGGGATCAGTTTTGGGGATCCTAATGCGGACACCGGAAAACTGACATTTTCAGGTTATGTGCGAGGCAATTATCAAGACAAAGATTATGGCGAAGCGGCTTCTGACGAAAAAATCCGTTTTGATGCTGCTCAGCTTAAATTGGATTACGAACGCGGCAAATTATTTGGACATGCTGAATATCGTTGTTATCAATATGACACCTTATGCGACTTTTCGACTTTGGTGGATGGCTATGTCGGCTACAAGATTAGTGAGACAGATCAATGGGTGGTGGGTATGCAACCCCTTGCATTTGGGCCTGGACGTTTCTGGAACACCAGTTTATATGGCAGTATCAATACTACAGCGGGCTTAGAAGATGTACATAATTTAGGTCTAAACTATCACTTTGAATTGCCAAGTTCGACTAAATTTGACGTAGGTTTCTTTGCTGTGGATGGAGGGCATTATGTCGGTACAACAAAAGACTCGGGGCGTTATAGTGCCAATTATGTCAGTTCAAATGATGCTACCAAGAGTGAGCTGCAAGAAAAAAATATGTGGGTAGGGCGTATTACTCAAGATTTACTTTTAGGGGTTGAAGGACTGAATACACAAGTTGGTGCTTCATATTGGACTTCTAATATTGAGAATAAAACTACCTCTGAAACTGGACATCGTAATGCGTGGTCATTATTCAGCAAAATCAATTATGGCAATTTGGGGCTTACCTTAACGGGTGGTAAAAATGATGTGAGCAATAAAGATGTTCTTAACGCGCAAGCTTCATTAATGGGTTCTTACGACACTGAATACTATGTGAGCAATAAAGCAACGTATTACACGGCGGATATTGGTTACGCTTTTAAAGAAGTGAAGCATATTGGCAACATTACGCCTTATTTTATGTATAGCCAATATGATAAAGATCAGGCAGGTTCAAAAGACTCTATTCGTAATATTTTGGGTATATCAATTGAACATAAAAAGCTGGCTTTAACTACAGAATACATTATGAGCAAGAATGATCCATTTATTGGTGGTAATCAGAATTCATTGGCAATGGGTGATGATAATGAATGGAATAAATTATTAAATTTAACCTTATTCTACTATTTCTAAATCCAGTTATAACATTCGGGGAACCGAAAAAATTTTCGAGATTTTTTTGGTATGCCATAATACAAAGTTAATAGATAGTAGGTGTAAGCTGATCAAATTAAATTAGTTTGATAACTCTTCACCTACTTTACAAGGATAATCGGTATGCAACTCAATGATATGGCTTTATTTCACCAACAGGCATTCGTAGCTGGGCAGTGGTGTGATGCAGATAATCAGAATACTTCTAATATTTATAATCCTGCCACGCAAGAGATCATTGGCACTGTGCCCAACATGGGCAAAGCAGAAGCTGAACGTGCCATTCAGGCAGCAGCTACAGGATGGACAGTATGGAAAAATAAGACTGCGAAAGAGCGTTCAACTATTTTAAAAAAATGGTTTGATCTGATGGTTGCGCATGCAGATGAACTGGCTTTCATTTTAACCAGCGAACAGGGTAAACCCTTGGCTGAAGCACGTGGTGAAATCTTGTATGCAGCCAGTTTTGTAGAGTGGTTTGCTGAAGAAGCCAAACGTGTTTATGGCGATATTATTCCAAGTCCTTATCCTGATGCTCGTATTGTGGTAAATAAACAACCTATTGGTGTTGTTGCAGCCATTACACCTTGGAATTTTCCTGCTGCAATGATTACCCGTAAAGTTGCACCTGCATTGGCAGCCGGTTGTCCTTGTATTGTTAAACCAGCCCCAGAAACTCCTTTTACTGCATTAGGTTTGGTCGATTTAGCCGTACAAGCAGGCGTGCCTGCTGAAGTCCTCAGTGTGATTACAGGTGATGCTGTTACAATTGGTGATGCCATTTTTGAAAGCGATGATGTACGTAAATTTACGTTTACAGGCTCGACACCTGTCGGTAAATTACTTTATCAGCGTTCAGCCCAGACGCTTAAAAAAGTATCTTTAGAACTTGGTGGTAATGCACCTTTTATTGTATTTGATGATGCTGATTTAGATGCAGCGATTGAAGGTGCTTTAATTGCCAAATACCGCAATGCAGGTCAAACCTGTGTTTGTGTAAATCGCTTTTTAGTACAAGCGGGCATCTATGAAAAATTTATCGCTGCATTAAATGAAAAAGTTCAGAAATTTGCTATTGGTAATGGTTTAGAAGCAGGCAATGAAATCGGCCCATTAATCAATGCGAACGCAGTTAAAAAGGTTGAAGCTCACGTTGCAGACGCTTTAGAGAAAAATGCACGCCTGGTTGCAGGTGGAAAACAACACAGCGCTGGTGAGTTATTTTACGAACCGACCATTATTGCCGATGTAACTGCAGAGATGGATGTTGCAACTCAAGAAACTTTTGGACCATTAGCTGCAATTTTTAAGTTCGAAACTGAGCAACAAGCAATTGAGATGGCCAATGCCACAGAATTTGGTTTAGCTGCTTACTGCTACACACAAGATTTAGGTCGTGCGTGGCGCATGAGTGAACAACTCGAGTACGGTATGGTTGGAATTAATAAAGGCTTGATTTCAAATGAGGTTGCACCGTTTGGTGGAATTAAACAGTCAGGTTTAGGGCGCGAAGGCTCAAAATATGGCATTGAAGATTATCTCGAAATCAAATACACCTTATTTGGAGGATTAGGCTAATGAGTAATGAAAAATTTGAAAAAGGTTTAGCGATTCGTAAACAGGTACTTGGCGAAGCTTATGTCAATAATTCGATCAACAATGCTGATGATTTTAACTTACCTTTACAGGAACTGGTCACGGAGTATTGTTGGGGAGCGGTCTGGGGACGTGAAGAACTGAGCAAACCTGAACGTAGTCTAATTAATCTGGCTATGATATCAGCCTTAAACCGTCCGCATGAATTGAAGCTACATGTTAAAGGAGCTTTACGTAATGGCGTGCCTAAAGACAAAATTCGAGAAGTACTCTTGCAAGTAGCAATTTACTGTGGCGTGCCAGCTGCTGTAGATAGTTTCCGTATTGCAAAAGAAGCAATTTTAGAATATGAACAGGAAAATATTTAAAAACTTTACCAATCAAAGGTTAAAATTATAACCGCATTATTAAATGCGGTTATTCTATTTGCGATTGAAACCTATGAATACTTTCAGCATAAGAAATATTGACAATTAAAATGAGTAAATCATCACCATATATCAATATTAATGAAAATATTGCCACTTGATATCAATTTAACTTAT
>CANRJJ010000060.1 GCA_947630895.1 uncultured Wohlfahrtiimonas sp.
ATAAGTACGTTTTGTATAATCTTGATAAGCAGGCAATGCAAACATACTCATGATTCCAAGTACGGCCATACCGCCTTGCCCCGTGAAGAATGGTGGCATGTAATATGGTGAAATATCATAATCTACTGAATAAATTATCCAATCCTTATCTATAGAGAGATGCCCACCTATTCTAGAAGTTGGATTAAATTTCAAAGATGATGGTGCAGGCATAGAAAATAGATCAAACTTTTGCCCCAATAAATCATGATTATTACGCATAAATTTCAAATAATCACGATACCATCGCTCTTCCGCACCTTTCACTTCTCCTGTATAACTTAAAGCAATGCCTGAAGAGTGAATTCCTTGCTCATCCATCCATTCTGCCACTGATGTTTTTGCTTTATGGCGCTCCGTTAATGAGTAAGGCAACGTATTGACCACAATCCAATCTTGTTCTTCATTCCAATAAAGATAGTAATTAACATCCAATGCTCGAATACCATAAAATGCAGATACAAGCTCAGCTGCCATTGGCTGAATCATCAAATATCTAGATAAAAGACCACGCACTTCATTTTCATGGAATCCATATGTAGCATTAGCCAATATCTCTAAAAATGGATTAGAGATCTTTAACTCATGAATGCCTTTTTCAACTTTATGTACGGCATGTCCTTTACGCGTTAAATCACCAATCAGTTGATTAAAAGCTGCTTTATTTTGAATGCCTAATGCTAAATTACCCCCTGTTTCATCTTGATAAGCTATGATTTTTGGGCCAAAAATATCCAGTAAATCTAATGCATTGAATGACAATTTTTCTATCGATTGCAGTTCAAATTTTCTTAAATCATATTCCGTTAATCCATCATTCTGCTTTAAAAAAGTGACAACTGTTTCTTTAGAAGGCACGGCTAAAACTGCTAAATGTTTCGGCTCGCCCACAGTTTTAAAATCCAATGGCTTAGCAAAATCTTTTAACGCTGAAACTTTTTGCGTATTAGTTTTAGAAATAAACTTAACATGACCTAGCTTATTTTTAGCGCCCACACCAAACGCAAAGCCTTCGGTATTTTGTAAAAACTCTGCAAACATTGGTGCTTCTTTTTGCACCAACATTGCAGCCATATCGCGACTACCTGCAATCTCTGCCCAAACCAATAAGTTCTGCCCTGACAAATCGATCTGATTTTCATACGCGTACATTCTATGTAATTGCGTCACTTTTAAAGAATCAACCAATTCCTTCAAAGCATTTTGTGACAATGCTCTTTGCCCAATAGAAACAAATAAACGTCGATCTTTATGATCAAGATACATTAAAGCTGATTCAGATAATGGATAAAACCCTTGATGATTCACAAGCCCAATATCTTGTCTAAATAACTGTTTCACAGCATCATCTAGCTCTTTAGCAGAACTAAAATTCACAGGAATCGAGATTAATAATTGAGTCGCTGGCGATAGCATTTTATTCATATCAGTCGCCATAATTTCAATCGGCCCATCCACTGATGTATAAATCATAGAGGTTAATTTGCCCAAATCAATCGGCGTTTCATTCAATGGCATCGAGATATATTGCTGTAATGCTTCATTCACTAAACTAGGATCTTGTAAAATCTTTTTCAGATGCAATACAATTTTTTCATTCTCATTATTAAGCATCACTTTGTCAGAGTTTTTATCTTTGATGCTAAATGCCATGCCAAATTGAGTAGGAATACGAACATATCCAACTGTATGGTCAGTTAATTTATCTCGTAAAAAAGAGGCTCTCGACACTTTTTCATCCAGCTTTGGCACAACAACATCAGATTGTTGAGCGATTGAAAATGTCAGCATAGAAAAAGATAATCCCGCGATTATCAATGGAACTTTCAAGGATTTAATCATAATCACAACCTATTTATTTATAAATTTTTTATTCTATTAATGTTAAATATTGATTATTTGTTATAGCTTCTTTTAACTCTTCTGCACGATCGATATCGATATAAACCGTACAATAACACTGCTCTAAATACTCTGTTTCGCTTCTTGTGATGCCAAAATCATACAGAATTTTTTGTGCATCATTCGTCGCTTCATAATTATAGACAAATGACACCGTTTGCATAATTTGTTTTTCTATAATAGTTGCTGCTTCCAAAGTGACTTTTGCTGATTTTTGGTAATTGGAAACTAATCCGCCTGTACCTAATTTCACACCACCAAAATAACGCACAACCGCAACCAAAATATTGGTCACATCATAAGCTTCAATTTGCCCAAAGATGGGTCTTCCTGCTGTTCCACCTGGTTCGCCATCATCACTAAATCGATACAATTCATAACGTTCACCTAAACGATAAGCATAACAAACATGATTTGCATTCGGGTGCTCTGCTCTCAGTCTATTCAATATATTTTTAATTTCAGACTCGTCATAAACGGGAAAAGCAAACCCAAGAAATTTACTTTTTTGCTCTGTAAATTCTGAGTTTGCTTCCGTTTGAATCTCTTTATAGATCTCTGCCATGCACTATCTGATTTTGAGGGATGCCAATCCAATCAAAACCAATACCACTGTTAAGATCCAAAAGCGCACAATGACTCTTGGCTCAGGCCAGCCTTTCAATTCAAAATGATGATGAATGGGCGCCATTTTAAATACACGCTTTTTAAACATTTTGTACGAGCCGACTTGGATCACGACAGATAATGTTTCCACCACAAACAAACCACTCATGATGAAAAATACTAATTCCTGACGAACCACAACTGCGATCGTCCCTAATGCACCACCTAAAGCCAATGCACCAACGTCACCCATAAATACTTGCGCAGGATAAGTGTTGAACCATAAGAATCCTAATCCCGCTCCGAAAATAGCCGCACAAATTACAGCCATTTCACCTGAACCTTTCACATAAGGAATCGATAAATATTTTGCAAATTCCAAGTGTCCTGAAACATAGGCAAATACTGCTAATGCTGCTGCCACTAAAATGGTTGGCATAATCGCTAAGCCATCTAAACCATCTGTTAAGTTCACAGCATTACTCGCACCCACGATCACTAAATATACAAATGGAATGAATAATAATCCTAGTGGAATAAATAAATCTTTAAAGTAAGGAATCAATAAATCGGTGCCTTTTGGCCCTGCTGTATAATACAGTGCAAATGCTGCCAGCAAACCACCAATGGTTAAATAGAGATATTTCTCTTTAGCACGCAAACCTAAAGATTGTTTTTTAACCACCTTACGATAATCGTCCAAGAAGCCAACGTAGCCAAAGCCCCACAGAATCCCCATGACGATCCAAACATTGCTATTCGTTAAATCTGCCCACAATAAAACTGCAAGGCTGATACTGGCAATGATCAATACACCACCCATTGTTGGCGTGCCTTTTTTCGATAAATGAGATTGTGGCCCATCATCTCTCACAAATTGCCCAATCTGTTTTGCTTGTAATCTTTTAATAAATCTTGGGCCAAAACAAAGTGCAAACATTAAAGCAGTCAATACAGCACAAATTCCACGCATGGATAAATACTGAAAAACTCGTAAAGCACTCCAATAATCTTCCGCTAAGTAATTTAACAAAGCATATAACATTTTATAATTCCTTTTCTGTCACCATTGCTTCTGCAATTGTGAACATTTTCATTGAGTTTGAACCTTTCACTAAAATTGCAACTGATTCATCTTTTAAATCATGCAGGCTATCTTTCAACACAGCAATAATTTCATCATGTGTTTCATAATGATGACTACCTTCACCAAATGCTTCAGAGCTCTTTGCTGACAATTCACCCAATGTGAATAAACGATCAACGCCCTTAATTTTAGCATATCGCCCGCACTCTTCATGAAGCTGAATGGCTTGTGTGCCAAGTTCTCTCATATCACCAAGCACCAACCAAGTGTGTTCCGCAATGCCATCTAACGCATCGATGCCTGCTTTTAAAGAAGCAGGATTACCGTTATAAGCATCATTGATTAGAATATGATTCGGTGATAATTGAATTTTTTCTAAGCGACCTTTCACAAAGCTTAAATTCTCAAGCCCTACTTTTATCTCTGATAATGTTGCACCTACAGAGTAAGTAGCCGCTGCTGCCGCACAAGCATTTAAAATATTATGAACGCCGACTAACGATAAATTCACTTCAATCGATTCGCCTTTAATCACCAACTCAAAGGTTTGCTGACGAATATTTTTCGCCATCACATCTGCATCATTTTCGATACCGAATGTTAAAACTTCACGATTAGTATTTAAGCTTTTCCAATAATCTGCATATTGATCATCAGCATTAATAATCGCAACACCGTCTTTACTCAAGCCTTCAAAGATTTCACCCTTGGCTTTTGCAACACCCTCAACATCTCCAAAACCTTCTAAATGACAAGGTCCTGCATTGTTTAATATTGCGATATTTGGTTGCACAATCTTAGTTAAATAGCGAATCTCATCAAAATGGTTAGCTCCCATTTCAATCACGGCATATTCATATTGCGCATTCAATTGCAAAATGGTTAATGGACAACCCACATGATTATTTAAGTTGCCTTCCGTCGCTAATGTTTGACCTTTCTCTCTTAAAATCGATGCAGTCATCTCTTTTAAAGTCGTTTTGCCATTAGAACCTGTCAAAGCAATTGCAGTGCCTTTCCACTGTTTTTTCCACTCTTTTGCCAATGTACCTAAAGCTTTTTGGCTATCTTTCACGATGATTTGGCTAATCGTCACTGAAGGCGTATAACGTTCAACAATCGCACCAATTGCACCTTTTGCTTCTATGCTATCTAAAAAATTGTGAGCATCATGTTTGTCGCCTTTCCAAGCAAAAAATAGTTGCCCAGCCTCAATAGAACGAGTATCCGTCGATGCGCCATAAAAAATCGCATCTTCGCCTTTTAACTCACCATTTAAAATTTTTGCCGCTTCTGATAACTTCATAAATTAATTAATTATCCTTTATGAGTAAATGCTGAGACAACTTCAGCATCTGAAAAATGATGTTTAGTATGACCAATGATTTGGTAATCTTCATGCCCTTTGCCCGCGATTAAAACGATATCGCCAGCTTCTGTTTTCTCTAAAGTGCTTAAAATTGCAGTTTCACGGTCTAAAATTTTAGTGATCTTATTATTAATGCCTTTAAAACCTGTGAAAATCTCATCAGCAATCGCATCTGCATCTTCAGTGCGAGGATTATCATTCGTCACAATAATATAATCAGAATGTGCTTCAGCAATTTCTGCCATCAATGGTCTTTTGCCACGATCTCTATCCCCACCACAACCAAAAATGCAATACAAATTACCATTTGGAATATGTTTTTTTAATGCCTTCAATGCTTGCAATAAAGCATTAGGCTTATGAGCATAATCAATGATTGCGACAGCACCATTTGGGAGTTGCAAAGCTTCCATTCGTCCTTTTACCAATGTAATTTCAGGTAAAATAGCAATAATCTTATCAATGAGTAAACCCATTGCTAATAAATTCCCCACCATAGCCGCTAAGTTATAAGCATTAAAATGTCCAAAAAGTGGACTTTCTAAAGAATATGTCACGCCATGATAAGTTAAATCAAACTTCAAACCTTGCGCATAAAGGTTGATATTACTGATCTTTAAATAATTTTCATGATCACACTCTACTTCACCAAATGGAAATAGCGCTCGATCATTTTTAGCACTTAAATTTTGAAAAATATCTAGACCAACAGGATCTGAAATATTAATGACTGATGCTTTTGATGCATAATCATTGAATAGTTTTTCTTTAGCAGCACGATATGCTTCGATTGTTTTGTGATAATCCAAGTGATCCCGCGCCAGATTTAAAAATGCAGATGCTTCAAAAGACAAACCATTCACACGCTTTTGCTCTAAGGCATGAGAAGTGACTTCTATAACAATATCGATCTCATTATTTTCAGGATAAGCTTTAACTATTTGATCAATAGATCTGTACAAAGCTAGAAAATCGGGTGTTGTGTGTGTATTTTCTTTTAAATTATCAAGTGGACCAATGCCGTTTGTGCCGATCATACCAACATATCGACCAAACTTTTGCAGTGCCTGAGCCGTAAACATCGCAACAGATGTTTTGCCTTCTGTACCTGTAATTCCAATAATTGTTGCGGCTTTTAATGATTTTCTATAAAACTCTTTAGCACTATTAGTAATCAAAGATTGAATGTCTTCAACTTTAAAAGTCGGAATATCCGAAGGCAAATCAGCATATTCACCTTCATAAAAAATAACTGAAACTTTATGCGCTCTTAGCGCATCAATATAGTCTAAGCCGTGGCTTTGCTCCCCTTGCAATGCAAAAAACAGATCTCCTTTTTCTGCATAGCGACTATCTGAGGACAATCCATGAATAACGATATCTTGTAATTCTTTTGGTAACTGTAATCCAACAAATAGATCTGAGAGTTTCATAATATTCCTTTCGTTAATTAGATATCATTTGTAACTTTGGCAATTCTACCAGCCCATCTGGCTTAACGTTTAAAATGCGTAAAGTATCACCCATAATTGTTGAGAATACTGGTGCTGCAACTGCACCACCATAATATTGTCCTTTCGATGGTTCATCAATCATGACAACCACAACATATCTCGGATTAGAAACTGGTCCAAAGCCCGCATAAAATGCACGATGCTTACTATTGCTATAACGACCATTTTCTATTTTTCTTGCTGTCCCTGATTTACCACCCACTCGATAGTTAGCCACTTTCGCTTTTGATTGATAAGCCTCTGTGATCACCTTTTCCAACATATTGACCATTGTATTGTTTACACTTTTTGTGAATATGCGTCGCGGCTGTTGATCAGCTTTTTTATTCGCATCTTTCACAATTGTTAATGGCTGAAAAATACCGTCATTGGCAAATATAGAGTACATTTGTGCTAAATGCACAGTATTCACACTGATACCATAACCGAAGGATTTAGTTGCATGCTCGAAAGCATTGCGCTCCCATGTTTTTAGATTACCTAATCGACCCGCTTGTTCACCTGCAATGCCCAAAGAAGTTTTTTTACCAATCCCTAGACTTTCATACAAATTCCATAAAACTGCAGGCGGTAAGGAGAGTGCAATTTTAGCCACACCAATGTTACTAGATTTTACTAATACGGTTGTAATGTCCATTGTTGTTGATCTTGCAACATCTCGAACAGCATTGCCATTCACCATAAATCTTGGCCCAGTTTCTACAATACTGTCTGGTCTCCATAACTTTGACTCTAAACCCAAAGCCACAACAAATGGCTTAATGGTCGAACCTGGCTCATACACATCAGAAATTGCACGATTCTTCATTAATTCTGGAATGCGATGTTGTACATTATTAGGATTACCTGAAGGCTGACTGACTAAAGCCAATATCTCACCATTCCAAGCATCCACAACAACAACCGCACCACTTTTTGCTTCGTGTTCTAAAATTGAGCTTTTTAGCGCTTGATAAGCCGCTAATTGAATTCTTCGATCAATCGTTAATGTCAAATCTTGCCCAGGCTCAGCTGGCTCAAAAATCCCCACTTGATCAATAATACGATTACGCACATCACGAATGACTTGTTTTTTACCGGCTTTACCACTGAGATGTTTATTATAAGTTAACTCAATGCCTTCCATTCCATAATCTTCTGAGTTCGTAAAACCAAGCAGTTGAGCGGTAATTTCAGCATCTGGATAAAAACGTTTATATTCTTTTTCTACACCGATGCCTGGCAAGTTTAATCTTGCTAAGTCATTCGTTTCATGTGGCGGCACTTGTCTTTTGAGCCATGCAAATTGAGAGGTTTTACGCTTAGTTAAAATCTTATTTAACTCAGCTTCATCCATATCCAATGCTTGTGCTACTTGAGGAAAATATTCAGAGTAATTCCACAAAACTGTCGGATCAGCCCAAACAGAGTAGACTTCTGTGGAAACAGCTAAAGACTCTTGATTTCTATCGAGAATAACACCTCTAACCGCAGGCATTTTAATGGTACGTATAACTCGATTATCACCTTGGCTTTGTAAGAACTTTTGATCAACGATCTGCAAGGCAAAAGCGCTCACAAAAAGTAAGAAGCCCATAACGTAAAAAATACTCAACACCAAAAAGCGTCGAATATTTTTTATTTTAGATAACTGTTTTTTCAGCTGTGATTTAGCCATATCAAATCATTATTGAACATATTGTTCTGCATTTTTATTAGTGCTAACCAATGATGCATTTTTTTGTTCAACTACATATACAATACTGTCTTGCTTTGGCAAAACCATACCCATACGTTCACGAATATTATGATCCAATAAAACAGAAGTGATCAGCATGCTTTCTTCAAGCTTGAGCTTATTCCACTCTGTATTTAAATCATTTCTATGAACCAATTCTCGTTCATATTGATTCCATAATTCGCGCTGCTCTTGCGTCGTTTGTATTTTAAACATACCAACACCTGTCGCGATCATTCCTAAAGTTATAATCATTATTGTTGTTTTCACGGTAATCTCTCCGCAATTCTCATTATGGCACTTCTGGCCCTTGGATTATTACGTGACTCTTCGTCACTCGCTTTAACTGGTTTTCCGATCAATTTTAATGTTGCTGCTTCTACAAATTGTGCGACAGGTAAATCTGGCATTAAATCTTTAGGCTTCGCATAATTGTTCATAAAATTCTTAACAATTCTGTCTTCTAAAGAATGAAAACTAATCACCACTAAACGACCACCTGGCTTCAATATTGAATATGCTGCTTCTAAAGTTTGTGCTAATTCTGTTAATTCTTCATTGACAGCAATACGTATCGCTTGGAAAACTCGTGTTGCTGGATGTTTATGTTTATCTTTAAAAGGAACTGCTTCAGCAAGGATGCCTGCCAACTGATGCGTAGTTGTAATCGGCGCAACTTCTCTACTTTTAATAATTTGATTGGCAATGCGACCTGGGAACTTTTCTTCACCATATTCACGAAACACCCTTGCCATTGTTTCAAAATCACTTTTTGCAACCCATTCAGCAGCACTAATACCCACTTCAGGATTCATACGCATATCTAAAGGACCATCTTTCATGAAACTAAAACCACGATCCGCATCATCCAATTGTGGAGAAGAAACTCCGATATCTAACAAGACACCATCGACTTGTTCAATACCTAATGCTGATACTGCTGTTTTAATTTCACTCATGCAGCCTGCATAAAAAGTAAAGTTTGGTTGATTCACAAACTTTTCCTCTGCGCATTTTTTTGCAGTCGGATCACGATCAATACTGATCAATCGCCCTGATTCAATTCTTTTAAGAATTTCAGAAGAGTGTCCGCCACGACCAAATGTGCCATCAACATACACCCCTGACGGCTGGATATTTAATGCATTGATTGCTTCATTTAATAGAACAGAAACATGCTGAAAGTCTGACATAACAAAGGAACATCCAAATTTAGTATTCTTAGTGAACTTTTTACCACTTTGCTCCACTTTTTACCACTACTATTTGAAATTCTAGTTATTATTTGTACAAAAACTCACTGAAAAATACATTAACCCTATGATAGTTTGAAAATACACCATCTTTACAAACACATAAATAACTGATATTTAAAGACTTTAGCAACATCCAAGTGAAAGTGGTAGGAAATCCCACTTTTTTCCACAAAAATAAAAAAGAGCACCTAAGCGCTCTTTAAAAATCTATATTGAATTAATTATTGATGTTCTTTTTCTGCTTGTTCAATTTCTTTCCCTAAAAAGTAAGAGATTGTTGTACGAATAACCACGATTCCTGCCAAAATCAAAATATCATCTAAAGTTGGGCTCATAATCGTTTCAATAATGTCGGATGCGATTAAAACTTCTAAGCTCAATAAAATATAAGAGCCTAAATAAATTTTGATTTTATTATTCTTATCCGCAACATCAAATCTATCTCCACCCTTGGCTTCATTGACTAAAAAACCCCAAATAGCTTTGGCCGTACCCACTAACAAAATACCAATTGAAAAAATATTCAATGCCAACACTATATAATGCGTGGCTTCAGATAACATCCCCATCAACTACCCCTTTTGCTTTTTGTCGCAATAAAACATAACAAAGATCCACAGCAAATCATAACAACCCCTAACCAAAAACTAAACGATAGCGTTGTTTGCAAAACAAGCGCTGCAAAAAAGGCTGAAAATATTGGGATGAAATAAGATGATGTTGCCAATACCATAACATTGCCATGCAATATTCCTATGTTCCACGCCGCATAACCAAATCCCAAAACAGATGCCGCTAATAATAAATATATAGATGATTTCAATGTAAAATTAAATGCTGTTGGCGCCATCCAAAAATACTGAATCCAAAGAGTTAAAGCCACCAACATAAAGAAAAACGTAATTCCATTTTTACCCTTTGCAAATTTTGCAGTCACAACGCAATACGCAGCCCAAATCATCGCCCCAATGAATGCTAGAAAATAACTAATCGGATTGCTTTGAATATTCGCCCAGATAACAGCTAATTGGATGCCTTCATCACCTAAAACCCAAGTAATGCCAATCATAGATAATATAAAACCAGGGACGATGATCCACGTTGATTTTTGCTGATTAAACAAGATACTTGCAATTAAAGTAAAACTTGGCCAAAGATAGTTAATCATTCCTACCTCAATGGCTTGCCGACTATTTTCAGCAAAACCAATGGATAACGCCAAACAGAGTTCATATGACACAAACAATATACTGCCAGCAATTAAATATTTTCTTGAAAAGCTTCTTGGGTTCGTCATACCAACTGAAAAAAGCAAGATAATAGATGCCAATGTATACATCAAAGCTGCACCACCAATTGCACCAAAACTCTCACTTACTACGCGAATCAAGCCGACAATAAAGCTCCATAAAATAATGGCAGCGAGTCCTATCAATGTTGCTTTCGTACTTGTCATAAATTAAATCTCAATACTATTATCCATAATAATTATTGGCATCATATATTAAACTTTATATTTTTCATTATATTAGGGGCTGTTGAACATTTGAATTCAAAATAAAAAATAGCGAGCGGTATAATATTATCGCCAAACAAAATTA
>CANRJJ010000061.1 GCA_947630895.1 uncultured Wohlfahrtiimonas sp.
AAATGCTTCAAAACCACATTCATAGGGAGATAGTTTTTCTACGCTGTCTTTCTTTGGAGATAAAAAATATCCCAGAGCAACTAATATTATCCCGAAGATTAGACTAAACCCGATAAACACGAGTACTGGTAAATAATCCATCATAGCGATTACCCTTATTACTAATTAACATCAATTTTTGGTGGCAGATATATCTGAATAAATTTGTATACAACTCAATTCCATCGCAGAAAGGTTGCTTATACTAAGTTGTTACCAAGAAAGCATTAAACTCTTTCTATTTTTCACGGTAACATATAGTAACAGAAAATAATTTATTTGGGAGCAAGCACAAAATGACGTTACACTTTTTAGATGACAATCAAAAAATGATTAATTGGTTCAATCAGCATGAAAATGAATTTATTAAATTACGTCAATTTTTTCACTCAACACCTGAGCTCTCACGAAAAGAATTTTTAACTTCGGATAAAATCAACGAACTATTAACATCTTGGGGTATTACAACAGATCGTTCGCTACTAGAAACAGCTGTAATTGGGATCATTAAAAAAGGATCTAGTACTAATAGAATAGGATTACGTGCTGATATTGATGCCCTACCTATTGACGAAAGTAACAACTTTGAATATAAATCAAAAAATGCAGGAATAATGCATGCATGTGGGCATGATGGTCACTTAACCATGCTGTTATTCGCAGCAAAATACCTTCAAGAAGAAGCTGATTTTGATGGCGAAGTATTATTAATATTCCAACCAGATGAAGAAGATACAGCTGGCGCAAGAGATTTAATTAATGCTGGCTTATTTGAGAAATATCCTGTAAACGCTGTTTATGGAATTCACAATTATCCCGGTGAAGATATTGGCAAGATCTTAATCAATGATGGCCCACAAATGGCAGGCACCGTAGGCATCGAAATTGATATTCACGGAATTGGCTGCCATGCTGCACACCCATATCGTGGCGTAGATCCTATTGTTATCACAGCCCAAGTCATTCTAGCATTACAATCCATTCCTTCTAGAAACATTGCTGCGACGGACAGTGTCATTATCACTATAGGCACTATTAATGGCGGCACAGCAAATAATATTATTCCAGAAACCATCAAGCTTACTGGCACTTTACGTTATTTTGACCCTGCTATCCGAGATTTAACTAAAAAGCGTATTACAGAAATCACCCATAATATTTGTTCTGCATTTGGTGGGCATGCAGATGTAAGGTTAAATGATGGCTACATTGCAACCATCAATCACAGCAAAGAAACAGAGATAGCACTTAAAGCCATTCAAAGCATTTTTAAACCAGAAAATATTATTACAACAAAAACACCATCAATGGGCGCAGAAGATTTTGGCTTTATGCTCGCAGATCAAAAAGGCGCATATTTATTCATTGGAAATGGCGCGGATTCAGCATCGAACAAACTGCATAACTCTGGCTTTGATTTTGATGACAGAAACTTAATTCCAGGCGGAGTATTGTGGGCAAGTCTTGCACAATATTTTTTAGATAATATAGAAAATTAATAGTATGATAAAATCATAAAAACTATTATTAATGACTAAAACATAGCAATTAAATTATGAAAAAACTCTTATATCTCTATATCTTTTTAATCGCAATCCTTACAACTACTAATGCTCAGCAAATGTATCGCTGGACAGATAGCAAGGGTGTTGTTCACTATACAGAGCTTGCCCCAGAGGAAACTCGAGAACAAGTCCTCAACTTTTCTGCGGACAATCCAGAATCTACAGCGAATGACAATACAGTCAAAAAAGTAGATAAAATGCTACCCACAACTGCAATATTAGTAGAAGTTGAAGAGAAAAAACCATTTGACCCTGAAACTAAAAAAAATGCTAACAAAACAAACAATGCCGTTGCAGCTGCCGCCGATCCATCATCAATGACCTATTGTCAAACAATTCATGCGAATATAGCGAGTTTTACCGCATTAGAAAATGGTGATGTAGATAGCTTAATCCTCATTTCTCAAGCAGGCGACCAATCTCCTGTCTCTGCAGATGATATTCAAAGACAATACAAATCAACTATAGATAATTTAGAGCAATATTGTTTACAATAGCTAAATATTTAGTCCTATAAATGGAGCCTAAGGCTCCATTTTTTATTATATTTTTGAGTAAGCTAAACATGAAAACCTCTCACTTTCCTTTAAATACCACAAAAGAATTCCCTAAAGATGCTGAAATTATTTCACATCAACTCATGATTAAATCAGGCATGATTCGTCGCCTAGCATCAGGCTTATACACTTGGTCGCCGCTAGGTCTACGCGTTTTATCGAAAGTTGAAAATATCGTTCGTGATGAAATGAACAAATCTGGCAGCTTAGAAGTACTCATGCCTTTCGTCCAACCCGCAGAATTATGGCAAGAATCTGGCCGTTGGGATCAATTTGGTAAACAGCTTTTAACTTTAAAAGATCGCCATGAAAAAGATTATTGCCTTGGTCCAACACATGAAGAAGTGATCACTGATTATGCTCGCCAAGAACTAAAAAGTTATCGTCAATTACCCATCAACTATTATCAAATTCAATGGAAATTCCGCGATGAAATTCGCCCTCGTTTTGGCGTAATGCGCTCTCGTGAATTCTTAATGAAAGATGCATACTCTTTCCACATTGATGCAGCATCTTTAGAAGCTGAATATCAAAACATGTATCGTACATACTCTGCAATTTTAGATCGTTTACAATTAGAATATCGCGCTGTCTTGGCTGACTCGGGCGCAATTGGCGGCGATCGTTCACAAGAATTCCATGTATTAGCTGACTCAGGCGAAGATGCTATCGTAATCTCGACTGAATCAAACTATGCTGCAAATATTGAAAGAGCAGAAACTCATCCGGGCGCTAAATATGTTGCACCGCAACAATCTCTAGAAAAGATATCAACGCCTAACGCAAGAACAGTAGAAGATGTCGCTAAACAACTAAATGTTCCGATTTCTAAAATCACTAAAACGCTCATCGTACATGCTGAAGATGGTAGTTTAATTGCGATTTGTTTACGTGGTGATCATTCATTAAATGAAGTAAAAGCAGGTAACTTTAAAGGCATTGCAAACCCATTACAATTTGCAACTGATGCAGAAATCATAGAAAAGCTTGGTGTATCACCAGGCTCAATTGGCCCTGTAAACTTACCAATTCCAGTACTTTTTGATCACGCACTTTACTCTGCAAGTGATTTTATATGTGGGGCAAATGAAAATGGCTTCCATTTTACAGGCGTTAACTTTGAGCGCGACTTACCGCTCACTGAAACACATGACTTCAGAAACATCGAAGAAGGCGATATTTCTCCAGATGGTCAAGGCACTGTAAAATTCATTCGCGGCATTGAAGTCGGTCATATTTTCCAATTAGGAAATAAATACAGCACGGCGATGAATGCTTCAGTTGTGAATGAAAATGGCGAGCAAGTCTTTATGGAAATGGGCTGTTATGGCATTGGTGTTTCAAGAATAGTCGCTTCTGCAATCGAGCAATCTCATGATGACAAAGGGATTATTTGGCCAACTGTCATTGCTCCTTTCCAATTATCTTTGATTCCTATGAATTATCATAAATCGGAAATGGTGAAAGAGCTTGCCGACAAGTTATATAAAGAATTTGTAGCACTCGGTATAGAAGTTTTATTAGAAGACCGCGATATTCGCCCTGGCAATGCATTCAATGATCATGAATTAGTTGGCATTCCACATAGATTAGTCATTGGTGAGCGTGGACTAAAAAATAATGAATTAGAGTACAAAGGCCGCAAAGATGCAGAAAGCACATTCATCCCTGTAGAGTCAGCGATTGAGTTCATTACGAGTCAATTAAAGCACTAAACGAAAATTCATAATCATTCAAATAATGATCCTACCCTGCTTTTCAGGGTGGGATTTTTTATTACCTAAATTTGAAACAATAAAAAAGCGCCTGATATTTCAGACGCTTTTTATGCAGTTAGATTTAAACTTTGGTTTAAATTACTTGCTTAAACCTGCTTGTGCCATTACTTCTGTTGCAAAGTCAACAGTTTCAATTTCAACACCTTCACCCAATTCAAAACGAACGAATGCTTTAACTTTTGCAGATTTTGATTTTAATAATTTACCAACACTTGTATCTGGATCTTTGATAAATGCTTGACCTTCCAAAGTAACTTCTTCTAAGTACTTACGAATACGTCCTTCAACCATTTTTTCAACGATATCAGCTGGCTTACCTGATTCAGCTGCTTGTGCTGAGTAGATAGCACGCTCACGATCTAACAATTCTGCTGATACTTCTGAAGCATCAATACAGATAGGATTTGCAGCAGTAATGTGCATTGCTACATCTTTAGCCAATTCAGCATCGCCACCTTCAACATCTACCAATGCAGCGATACGACCACCATGTACATATGCACCGATAGTACCAGTTGCTTCTAAAACTGTTAAACGACGAACATTCATGTTTTCGCCGATTTTTGCGATCAAGCTCTTACGAACTTCATCAACTGTAGAACCATTCAATGCTTCTGCAGCTAATTGCTCAACTGTTGTTACGTTGTTATTCAACGCGATATCAGCAGCATCATTTGCAAATTTCAAGAAGTCTTCGTTTTTAGTTACGAAGTCTGTTTCACAGTTAACTTCTAAGATCAATGCTCTTGTTTCGTTTTGACGAACCAACAATAAACCTTCTGCCGCAGCACGATCAGATTTCTTATCAGCTTTTGCCAAACCAGTTTTACGCATTAAATCGATTGCCGCTTCAATGTCACCGTTAGTTTCAGTCAATGCTTTTTTACATTCCATCATTCCTGAACCAGTACGTTCACGAAGCTCTTTAACCATTGCAGCAGTAATATTTGCCATTTCAAAACCTCTTAATTTAATGAATAGTCTTAAAAATAAAAGCGCCCATAAACAAAAATGTATTAGGGCGGCATTTACTTAACATTTTCAAACAATCTGTTGAAACTAATTATGCTTCTTCAGCAACTTCCGCTTCTACATAACCGTCTTTTTCAGCGATTTCAGAAACTAATTTAGCATTAGAACCACGACCTTCAATAACAGCATCAGCAGCAGCTTTTGCATATAATTGAATTGCACGGATAGCATCATCGTTACCAGGGATAACATAATCAACACCTTCAGGTGAGTTATTTGTATCCACAACACCGATTACTGGAATACCCATTTTACGAGCTTCTAAAACAGCATTTTTTTCGTAACCAACATCAATTACAAAAAGAGCATCAGGAATAGAAGGCATATCTTTGATACCACCAAGGCTACGCTCTAATTTTTCTAATTCACGAGCAAGCATGATGCCTTCTTTCTTATTGAAACGCTCGATAGAACCATCAGCTTTCATTGCTTCAATTTCACGTAAACGCTTGATTGAATTTTTTACTGTTTTGAAGTTAGTCAACATACCACCTAACCAGCGGTGATCAACGTATGGCTGCCCTGCACGAGTTGCTTCAGCTGCGATTGTTTCTTGTGCTGCACGTTTTGTACCAACAAACAAAACACGGCCATTTTTTGCAGCAATGCTAGAAATTGCATTCATAGCATCTTCAAATAATGGAACTGTTTTTTCTAAGTTGATGATATGAATTTTTTGACGTTCACCAAAGATGTAGTTTTTCATCTGTGGGTTCCAATAACGTGTTTGGTGACCGAAATGTACACCAGCTTCTAGCATATCGCGCATACTAACGTTTGACATATTAATTCCTTTAAATTTAGGGTTGAGCCTCCAAGCATATTCAAGCGGACTTTATCAGCACCCAACACTTAAACAGTTTAGCTTGTGAGTCGTTTATATAAAATTACCCAATCAAAAAAATTGGGCACGAATTTATACCATAAGAGGCAAAAAAGTTCAATTATTTATGAGAATTGAGCATTATTTTAATCAACAATTGCTCATCTACAAGATTTGTAGGTTTCATGTTAGACTACTTCTGTTAAATTTTAAGGAAGCAATGTCATGACTTATAAAAATGATACTTTTATTAGAACACTGTTAAGAGAGCCAACATACAAAACACCATGCTGGATGATGCGTCAAGCGGGAAGATATTTACCGGAATATCGCGCAACTCGCGCTAAAGCTGGTAACTTTATGAATCTTTGCATGTCACCAGAGCTTGCAACAGAAGTTACATTACAACCCATCGATCGCTTTGGTTTTGACGCTGCAATTCTTTTTTCTGATATTTTAACGATTCCTGATGCAATGGGCTTAGACCTAACATTTGAAGAAGGCAAAGGCCCAATTTTCAGAAAACCATTAACCACAGAAGCAGAAATTAAAAACTTACGCAAAGTTGGTATGGAAGAAGAACTAGGATACGTAATGGATGCTGTTAGATCTATCGTTAAAGAATTAGATAACCGCGTACCATTAATCGGATTCTCAGGCAGCCCATGGACGCTTGCAACATATATGCTAGAAGGTTCTACTAGCAAAGAGTACACAAAAATCCGCGGTCTAATGTATTCAAACCCAGCCTTACTTCATACCTTACTAGATCAACTCAGTGACGTTGTCATCGAATATTTAAACGCTCAAATTGTTAATGGCGTTGCGGCGGTACAGATTTTTGATACTTGGGGCGGTTTACTCAGCAAAGAATGCTACAAAGAATTCTCATTGCGCTATACACAAAAAATTCTCAACGGTCTTATCAAAAGTTATAACAATCAGCCTATCCCATCAATTATTTTTACAAAAAATGGTGGCGCTTGGTTATCAGAGCAAGCAAACGTTGGTGCAAATGCAGTCGGCTTAGATTGGATGACAGATTTAGATCATGCTCGTGCATTAATCGGCAACAAAGTTGTGCTACAAGGCAATATGGATCCCGCTGTATTATTGAGCAATCCTGAAGTTGTTCGTGCTGAAGTGAAAAAAGTATTGGCTAAATTTGGCGTTGGTGGTGGTCATATCTTTAATCTCGGACATGGTATTTTCCCAGGCATTGACCCTGAAAATGTTAAAGCGATGGTAGATGCAGTTAACGAATTCAGCCCTGCCTATCACTAACTAAGAAGAGAGCGCCCAATGCAACACAGAGACAAACATTGGAGTGATGATGTTGAAATATTCTCTTCGGGTGCAATCATTGTTAGGATGGAACATAAAAGCTTTAGATATTTATTATTAAGAGCTTATAACTTTTGGGACTTCCCAAAAGGTCAGGTTGAACTAGGAGAAAGCGCATTAGAAGCAACTGTCCGTGAAGTACAAGAAGAAACAACAATTACTGACTTGCACTTTCGTTGGGGTTTAGATTTCTATCAAACCCCAGCATATTTTAAGGGCAAAAAAATTGCGCGTTATTATCTTGCTGAAACACAAAGAAATGAAATTTCTTTGCCGGTCAATCCTGAACTTGGCCATCCAGAGCACAATGATTGGATTTGGGCTACCCGCTCACAAGCTTTAAAATTGGTTACGCCAAGAGTGAGAGAAGCCATTTATTGGTCTGATTTTTTTCTGGCGCACGATCCGAGAATAATACACAATCATGTAATCAAATAACCATAATTTATTTTCTAGTCTAGATGGTATATAGTGAACGGCATTGCTCTACATCTAGACAACTTGGAGAACACTAATGGCAGCACCCCTAACAAAAATAATATGCATCGATGATGACCAAGATATCTTGAGCATTATCGAATTTTCTTTAGCAAAAGTCGGTGGATTTGAAGTTTTAGCATGTAATTCAGGCGCTGAAGCTCTAGAAAAAGTAGATAATTTCGCACCTCAATTATTTCTAATTGATGTGATGATGCCAGGTATGAGTGGTCCAGAATTATTATCAGAATTGCATAAGCAACCACAATATTCATCAACACCAGCAATCTTTTTAACTGCGAATGCAAACTTTGCAGCTTATTCAGAAGCCAAGCCACCAAAGTTATTAGGCGTTTTAACTAAACCTTTTGACCCAATGCAACTTCCTGAGCGCATTCAAAAACTTTGGGATGAGTTCATGTAACCATGCAAAACCAAACAATTTTAAAAGTACTGCACGATGCAGGACAATACTTCCACATCTACTCTGGCAGTACTTTTGTTGTTTTATTAGATCAAATTTCTAAAGACCAAATTGTTACGGTAGCAAAAGATATTGCTCTATTAAGTGCATTGAATATCAAAATTATATTAATCGCACCCTCTCAGCCGATTACCAAACCATTCATCATTAAAACAGAGGATGAACTCGAGCAGTTATTAACGAATACTCAGGTAATTCAAAGAAAGATAGAAGTGCTGTTAAATCAAGCTTTTCATCAATATCAAATTAGCTCAGCCATAATATCCAGTAGCGCAGTAACCACAAAACCTTATGGCATACATAATGGCATTGATTATGGTTTTTTTGGTAAACCTCGTAGCATCAAAAAGGACTTATTAAATCATTTACTAGATAGTGCATCTTGTCTAATCATTCCGACTTTTGGCTTTGCACCAACTGGTGAAACATTCATCATGGATGGCTTAGAAATGGCTGAGCAAGTTGCCAGCGCATTGCAATGTCAAAAACTGATGATTTTAACGTCAGCTGAAGCCATTCCTCGTGAAATGAATGCAAATCAAGCAAAAATATTCAGCCAAAACTCTGAACTTCCCTTAACATCACGCTTACTCATTAAACGCTGCTTACCCGCAATCGAAAATGGCGTTGATCGCGTACACATTTTAGATTCAAAAATTGAAGGCGCGTTAATTTTAGAATTATTAACACGTGATGGCATTGGCTCAATGATTACAAATGAGCCATACGATGAAATCAAACAAGCTGAGCTATCAAATATCCAACCACTTAAAGCTTTAATGCAGCCACTAGAAGATGATGGCATATTAAAACAACGCTCAATCCAAGAATTAGAAAAAGATATCCATAATTATTATCTAATGTTTAGAGATAATTCATTAATTGGTGCCGTTGCGTATTATCCTTACCCTGAAGAGAAAACAGCAGAACTGGCTTCGCTAATTGTTCACCCAGATTATCGCAAAGGTAAGAAAGCCAACTTGTTAATGCAATTCATCGAACAAAAAGCTATTGCAGATGGCTTTAATTCAATATTTTTACTCACCACACAAACGGCACATTGGTTTATGGGCAATGGCTATAAAGAAGCTAGCAAACAAGATTTACCAAAAGCAAAACTTGAACTCTATGATCATTCTCGCAACTCTAAAGTTTTCTTTAAATATTTAATCACGAATCAACAATAATAGATGAGATTCTTTAGTTTTCATTTCTCTATGAATATGAAAGCCATTCAAAGAACCACAAGCTTGTTGAATAGATTTTTCAATCACCAAGTACTTCACTGACTCATAAACAGCACTTGTTGTAATACAATCAATGACATTAGACAATAATTGATCCATACCAAAAGGCGGATCGATAAAGACTAGTGAATACTGCTGTTGATTCTTTCCCAAAAAACTCAATGCATCTGTATTGATCAACTGATATTTTTCTTTGTCTTTACAAATTGTTGAAACGTTATTTGTTAAAACTTGAAAAGCTTCGCGATCTCTTTCAACAAAAGTTACAAGAGCTGCACCTCTAGACAAAGACTCTAAACCAAGCGCACCGCTTCCAGAGAATAAATCCAAACATTTTGCGCCGTACAAATATGATTGCAACCAATTAAAAAGCGTTTCACGCATTCTACTGCTGGTTGGCCTCAAACCTTCCCTATCAATCACTTCAAGTAAACGAGAGCGATAATCACCGCCAATAATCTTTATCGTATGTTTATTTTTCATCACTAGGGTGCCAATGTTAATTTTTTATGAGACTCGATCCATTCATATGTTGCATCATTCAGTTCTTGTACACTTTTGTCGCTGCTTTCAATCAAAGTACCGATAGTAATGTCAATCGTACCTTTATTTTTTAATAAACGTCCTCTAGACCAAGCCAAGCCTGAATTGACGCTCACAGGCAAAACAGGCACTTTCAATTTTGATGCAACTAAAAAAGCACCATTTTTATAAGGCACTGATTCATTCGGAGGAACCCTTGTGCCTTCTGGAAAAATGATGATTGAAATACCATCTGCTAATCTAGCTTTAGCACTAAACATCATCATTTTAAGTGCCTCTCTACCTTCTGAGCGATCTATCGCGATAGGATTCAATCTTTTTAAGCCTTGCCCAAACAAAGGTATATTCAATAATTCCTTCTTCAAAACAAAACAATATTTAGGAAAAATAATTGGATATAAAAACGTCTCAAATGTTGATTGATGATTAGAGATAATCACAGAAGGACGATCCTTGAGTAAATCTATATTTTCTAATCCATTAATGCGATATTTGATCCCCGTTAAAATCCTTAATAAGAATAAGGCCAAGCTACACCATTGCTTTACAATCGGATAATAGCGTCGTTCAGATACACAATATGAAAATAAGATCATAAAGGGTATAAAAATAATACTGATCAAAATCAATGATATAAAAAATGCCAACGAACGAATCCATTGAATCATATTAATTTCCTCTCAATAATGCCTCGACAAAAGCAAGCAAGTTTGGATAAATCAATAAATGTGGTGCAACCTCGATCGCAGATGCTTTTTCATTCACACCATAGCCCGTTTCAACCATAACAGGAATACAATCCGCAT
>CANRJJ010000062.1 GCA_947630895.1 uncultured Wohlfahrtiimonas sp.
CGGTAGTTCAGTTGGTTAGAATACCTGCCTGTCACGCAGGGGGTCGCGGGTTCGAGTCCCGTCCGCTCCGCCATTTTTATGGCTAATGAGATTGAATTCAAACCAATTCTTTATATTAACTATAATCATTTAGTTAATTATCCTATATAATCCTCTGTCATTCTTTATTGATCTTTCAACAGGATTACATTCTATGTTTAAAAAACTCTCTATTTTATTATTTTCTATGATTGCCCTGTCTGCTTGCGCTTCTGATTATTATGAAGGTGAACGCTTAGGCGAATGCATTAAAGAAGGTAATGTTCACCATGCCTGTGATTTAAAAACCATTGTATTGGGCGATCAAAAATAATTAGACATTAAAAAAGCTAGGTAAAACCTAGCTTTTTTTACAATCATTTATGATTAAAATTTTCTGTGGCTAATCACAAAATCAGGTGTAATACCTGACAGCTCAATATATTCATATGGATTCTGATCTCTTAAGAAACCATAATCAGCCATTAAAGCGGTCTTCATTCCAAATGTATTGCCGCCTAAAATATCAGTATGCAATGTATCACCCACCATCAATACTCGGCTCGGATCAATATTCCCAACTGCGCTAAGAATTTTATTAAAGCTCAATGCATAGCATAACTGAAATGGCTTACCAAAGAAGTGTAAATCAGCACCTTCAATTTCTTTAATATCCAATGAATATGTACCTGGCTCAACCGTAAATTGATCCAACAAAGGTGCACAAACATCAGGATTACCGACCAATACTGGTCTTGGTCTTTTAGCTAAAGATTCGATAAACCAAGCATGTTTATCATTATTCCAATCCATCGCACCTAAAAAGATAATGCCATCAACATCATCTACATTCTCTTCAGTCAAATGAACTGTTTCAGCATTTAAAGTCGAAGGATCATAATTTGGCGAACCAATCACACCCCATAATTTCTTTCTACGGCTTAAAGGATGAGATGGCAAAGCATGCTCAACCGCGCTGCGAGATGAAATCACATTTTCAGTTGGAATGTTATAACCCCAATTAGGATAACGAACGGCATTGTGCGCAACAGGATAAGTCGCCGCATTCGTCAATACAAAAGCATGCTTTCCTCTAGCCACCAACTCATTAATGATTGCAGGCATTTCAGGAATAGCATCAGGCCCTACATTCAATACACCAAATCCATCGAGTAGTAATACATCAAACTCATCAGCGATATCCAACAAAGTCGAAACTTGCTGACTTGCTTTCTGCGGTTGCGTCACCTCAGGAAACAAGACCTCGGGACGATAATGATTAAAATAAATATCCCAACTGCGATCAAAATCTGACATTATTTTTCCTTTTTATAATCAATCGGTAAATCAATATTCTTCAATAATCCTTGAGCGATCGGATGATTCTCATTAAACAAATCAATAATTGCTTGAACTGTTTTACCACTAATCTCACTATTCCATGCCAACATCATTTTTGAAGGCACACGATGCGTGGCGATTTTAATCTCAACCAAATCACCACTTTCGATATATGGTGCACAAATCGTCAATGGTAAAAACCCAATTCCTAAGCCTTTTAAATGGCATTCCAGTTTGGTGGTCATATTAGGCACTTTAATCTCTTTTTGTCCTTTCAATAACCATGCTGTGCGCTTTTGAATATTACGCGCAGTATCTTCCACATTAATCGCAGGATATTTACGAAGCATTGCATCCGTAACAACATCTTTATACTGAGCCAAAGGATGATCTTTAGAAACAATGAATGACCACGAAATCGCCCCAAGATCTTGCGTTGTAATTAGACTTGTTAATGGCTCGGCACCTGGAGCACCAATTGCAATATGGTGATTGTCATACATTAATCGATCCCAAACACCCATAAAAATTTGTCGGGATATTGTGATCTGTGTTTGCGGGAATAAACCATTCAAATAGACCAATAAATCAGTCACAGCACTCACATCATATAAAAGATTATTAATGGTAATATTCACACTTGGCTCAATACCATCATTAATTTGCTGTAGCTCTTTCGGCATATTTTCTAGCCAAACAATCCATTCACGACATTGCTCTAACAAATGCTCTCCAGCTGCTGTTAGCTCAACTGTGCGAGTTGTTCGATGAAATAATTGCGCACCTACACTTTCTTCTAGCATTTTGATTCTATAGCTTATAGTTGCAGATGTTTTATGCAAATTACTCGCAGCTTTGGAGAAGCTTTTCATCTCAGCCACTTGAATGAATGAACGCATCATTTCGAGATCAAGCATGGATTATCCTTATTAAATTTACCAGTTACGTCCTGCTAAAATACTAGCTACTACAGACGCATGCAAGCATATGCGTCATCTTTATCTAAAAAAGTAAAAAGCCAAACAGTTTTCACTGATTGGCTTTTCAAAATACCGCAATAATTAATTATTGAATGCCATTTTTCTCTGCCAATGCCACCAATGCTTTTTCAAAACAAGCCAATGGCGCACGTACAGTACCCGCACCAACCTGACCAACACCAGCATCTTTATGTGCGATACCTGTGTTGATTAATGGTGTAATGCCTGTTTCAACAACCAAGCGTAAATCCAAACCAACCAATGCACCTTGGAAATCCCATGTTGGAATTTGTAAGCCCATATTGTGCTCAACAAAAATCTCACTCATTTCTTCTGATGTTTCTACTGCAGATTCAAAACCACCCGCACCAACGAAACGTGTTACACCAGGTGCTGCAATCATTGCACAACCGCCCACACCATAAGTTTCAGTGATTGCACTGTCACCGATATCTGGGTTTGCATCATCTTGCGTATAGCCTGTAAAGAATAAACCCTGTGGTGTATTTACAGGTGCTTCAAACCACTGATCACCTAAACCACTCACTTTAATACCAAAGTTACGACCATTACGGCTCATTACAGTTACGATTGTGCCCGCTTCAATTTGTGCACCAGCATCCATCGCAGCTTTACAATATGCCATCGCAACGTTTAAGAAAAATTGATCGGTCACGCTTAAAAAGCTAATCACTTCTGTTAACTGCTCTTTTGGATAATCCAAAGTTGAAATGATTGGTGACAAAGTACGTGCTAGCAATGAAGATGTCGCGATATTGCGCTGATGGAACTCATCACCCATTGTGATGCCTTGCGCCATATGCGCAGTGATATCTAAACCATCTTCCATTTGTGCCAATGCGTCACGCAAAATTGGGCGCAATGTATCACGCATCCAACGATGACGCGCTTGAACTTCTTCACCAAATGCACCAAAGCGCATTACTTTACCGATACCTTCATTGATATTACAGTAAGCATAGTTATCATGAACTTTGTTATACACTTTAATCATCGGCATATTTGCAGATGTGATACCACCCATTGGACCAACTGCATTCACTGAATGGCAAGGCATAAATTCAACTTCGCCTGCATCCAATAATTTACGAGCGCTTGCTTCGTCTGTTGCCCAACCTTCAAAAATTGCAGCACCAACGCAAGCACCTTGTGCAGGACCTGTCATCTCTTCCCATTTAATCGGTGGACCTGCGTGCAATAATTTTTTGCCTTCAGCCAATGTTGGCACAGCTTCTTTCGCTGGAACGACACTCACCCAACGTGGACGCGCTTCTTTGATGCGCTCAATAACGGCTTTATTCGCTTCATCAATAGTTGCAAATGTTGTCATAATAAGGTCCTCTTATTTCAAATGTTTGAGAATGTTTGCTAATTGCTTATTACCGCCTGCAACAGGCGCCCATTGGTACTGCACAACTGCTGTTTTTGCTGCTTGCAAATCTTCAGCAAAGCCACGCAAACCAGCATTGATTACTTTTACACCATCCAATAATGGATAAGGTTTCAATTCACCAGCTCCTGCTCTTGGTGTGATTAATGTAAATGCTAAAGTCGCTGCTTCTGGCAAGTTTTTAACCACCACAATTCCAGCTTCTTTTAAAATAGCGATTTCATTATCACGGCCTTGAGGATCTTGATTCGTCCCCGTCACGGTTGCGATAAAGTTAATTGGCTCTTTACGCTTTTCTCTTAATTTAGTTACCGCTGTTGCCACTGATTCAGCTGGATTCTTCATTGAACCATAACCAATCACTAAATCTAATAACACAACACCAACTTCAGGACGTTTCACTAATTTCAAGATCTCTTCTTGACGAGAAGATGGATCTATCATCGGATGCGGGCGACCAACTGTATAGAAATCATCGCCTAAGTCGATAACTTTATGACCATCAAAATCTAGCATCGAACCTTTTTCATGCTTCGAGTCAATCTCTGCATTCAAACCTTCAGCCAAGATCAACGCAGTTTCTGCAGCCAATGTTCCACCTGTATATAAGCCTAAAATTTTACTGCCAGGCACAGGAGACATCACTTCATAATTTTTCTCAACTTCAGCCAACTCAGCCGCCAAACGCGCCGCTTTATCAATTGTGTTGATCAAATAAACATTACCATCTTTTGGCTGATCAATTTTACTGCCTAAGAACAATGCAACAACTGGCTTGCTAATTGATTTCATGCGCTCAATAATTTTTTGACGCACAACTTCAGCTGGTGGCTTAGATACAAATGCGATTACTTTTGTATTCACATCATTCGCCAACATATCCAAAGCCGTCATTGCACTTATACCATCCACTTCAATGGATAAATCACGACCACCCAAACCAATAGCGTGAGTAATGCCTTGCCCCTCTAATGCGATTTGTGAGCACAATTCTTGAATACCAGTACCAGATGCACCCACAACACCAATATTTCCTTCAGGAATAATATTAGCAAATGCTAATGGTGAGCCGCCGATCATCGCAGTACCACAATCAGGACCCATAACGATCAAACCTTTATCCGCTGCTTTTTTCTTTAAACGAATTTCATCATCCAACGTTACGTTATCAGAGAAAATCATGACGTTTAAATCACGATCCAGTGCTGAATCTGTTAATTCCGCAGCATATTCACCCGCAATCGAAATTAATACTGTATTAGCATCTGGCATTCTTTGTAATGCTGATTCCAAACGTCTAGCTTTAGGAATACGCTTACCGCCACCACCTTGGCTTTTAGCTAAATTAGTTAGCTCTTCTTCAAGCTCACCAACAATAATATCTACAATACTTGCATCTGTTGTTTCAGCTTTAATCGCTATACAGATATCATTAGGCGTTGCTTCTTCGAATGCTGGGCTCCAAAAACCCGTTGCTTGCAATAAATCTTTATTTGCAGGCGTTCCCATCATTACGGAAATTTCTTCGACATCAGGATGATCGCTCAGTTTACGTGAAATTAACATCAAGCTTACTGAGTCCTGAAAACTGCCTTTCTTAACAAAAGAATGGATCATTTTTGAGTACCTCGGTTAAATGTACCTAAATTTAAATGCGCCAAAACCACCAAAGGTATGGCATCGCACATTCAGAAAGTAACATGCTGAACGGATATGATAGTGATAAAAGTCACTTAATTCAGGCTGTTTTAAAATTTTATTCAATCAATAAAAGATTATCTTAAATATTTTAACGTATTTTATTTTTTGTATTAAGATATCCCGCCAATTCAGCTTAATTGATAATATTTTTAGTATAATCTGTAAAAACTTATTTAAATCAATTTTTTTTTTGCACTCTGTACTAAGTTAAGTATGGCTATTCATTAATGCAACTTTAATTTAGGAGCTTCACATGGGTTCTACAACACAATCCCCAACTGTAAACAATAGATATTGGATCACAACTGTCACCATCTTCTTTTTCGGATGGATATTTATTTATGCTGGCCGTATGGTTTTCAGCCCAGTTATGCCTGAGGTCGCTAAAAGCTTCGGTTTAGACCTTGCAACTGTGGGCGGCATCATGAGTCTTTTCTATTTGACCTATACTTTATTACAAGTTCCGTCAGGTATTTTAGGTGATAAAATTGGCCGTAAACGTGTTTTAGTGAGTGGCTTTTTGCTGTATGCAATCTTTATGGCGGTTGTAAGTTTTGCACCAAACTACACAACCTTTATCATCTTCTGGATGTTGGCGGGTGCGGCACAAGGTTCGTTCTACGGCCCACAATATGCTTTATCATCTGAAGCAATTCCTAAAAAATGGTTAGCGGTTGGTAGCGCAATTATTGGTAGTGGTATGTCATTTGGTATCGCTTTGGGCTACAACGTTTCAAGCATCATGACAACTAAATTGGAAACATCTTGGCAAGCACCATTCTTAGTAATGTCTGTACCTGTATTCATCGTTGCTATTTTAATGTGGATCTTCTTAAAAGAAAAAGCACCAGGTTTAGAAGCAGCTAAAGAAACAATCGGTGATGCTGTGAAAAAAGAAGAAGCTGGCTTCTCTGCTTTATTCAAAAACCGCAACTTAATCATGGCTTACATCACAATCTTCTGTTCTATCTATGGTTTCTTCGTAATCATTACTTGGTTGCCTACATACCTTGAACAACAACGTGGTATGGACCGCGTATATGCTGCAAACATCGCATCTATCGTTCCTTGGATCTCAATCGTTGGTACTATTTTCTTCAGTTTCTTATCTGACAAAATGGGTAAACGTAAACCTATCGTATTATTCATGTTGCCGTTATCATTAGTTTCTGTGTTTGGTATCGTAGCATCTGATTCTACAGTTGTTTTAATCTGTGTTTTAGTGTTGTATGGCTTCATTGGTAAAATCAGTTTGAACCCTGTTTTATTAGCATTATGTGCAGACAATGCACCAAGAGCTTCTTTAAGTACTGCATTTGGTTTATATAACTTCTTCGGTATGAGTGCATCGATCGCGGCTCCATGGTTAACAGGTTTAATCGCTGATAAAACTGGTAACTTAAATATGAGCTTCTACTTTGCAGCGGCAATTACTGTAGTCGGTATCATCGCAATGTTATTTGTTGATGAAAGCAAAAATACAAATGCAGCTAATGCATAATTAATAAGAAATAACAAAAAAGCCATTCTGTAATCACTAGAATGGCTTTTTTATTTTTCTAAAAATTTCCATAAACATCTAATTTTTTTATTTATTAATTTGTTCCTCAAATAATGTAAAATGCTCCGTTTAAATATATTTTTCAATAGGCAACATATTTTATGGCAGGTATGATTCAAGAGATGGAACGCAGACGTACGTTTGCGATTATTGCTCACCCTGATGCTGGTAAAACCACAATGACCGAAAAGCTTTTGCTATTCGGAGGTGCAATCAGCTTAGCAGGTACAGTAAAAGGTCGTAAGGCATCGCGTCATGCTACATCAGACTGGATGGAGATGGAAAAACAACGTGGTATTTCTATCACATCTTCTGTGATGCAGTTTCCATATAAAGAAAAGATGATCAATCTTTTGGATACACCTGGGCATGAAGACTTCTCTGAAGATACGTATCGCACATTAACAGCTGTTGACTCTGCTTTAATGCTGATTGACTGTGCAAAAGGTGTAGAAGAACGAACCATTAAACTAATGGAAGTTTGTCGTTTGCGTGATACGCCAATCATGACGTTCATCAACAAACTAGATCGTGAAGGTAAAGATCCAATTGATCTTTTGGATGAAGTTGAGAATGTATTGAAAATTGAATGTGCACCTGTCACTTGGCCAATCGGCATGGGTAAAGAATTAAAAGGTGTTTATCATTTGATTGATGATTATGTCGCTTTATATGAAGTGCATAAAGATGGTAAAAAACACGACAGCCGTATCATTCAAGGCTTAGATAATCCAGAATTGGATGAAGTATTGGGCACTAAAGCTGCTGAATTCCGTGAAGAATTAGAATTAGTTCGTGGCGCAAGTAACGAATTTGATTTAGAAAAATACCTCGCGGGTAAATTAACGCCTGTTTACTTTGGTTCTGCAGTAACGAACTTTGGTGTACAAGAAATGCTCGATGGCTTTGTGAAAATCGCACCACCACCAAAAGCACACGAAACAACAACTCGTGAAGTTTTACCTTCGGAAGAAAAATTCTCAGGCTTTGTATTTAAAATCCAAGCAAATATGGATCCGAAACATCGTGACCGTATTGCATTTATGCGCGTTTGTTCAGGTAAATACTCTCCTGGAATGTCTGCAAGACACGTTCGCATCAATAAAAATATCAAGATTCCTGATGCTTTAACATTTATGGCATCTGAGCGCGAGCACTTAACTGAAGCTTATGCTGGCGACATTATTGGTATTCATAACCACGGCACAATCCGCATTGGTGACACATTCTCAGAAGGTGAAGATTTAGTTTTTACAGGGATTCCAGACTTTGCACCCGAATTATTCCGCCGTGCTCGTCTACGTGATCCATTGAAAATGAAACAACTTCAAAAAGGCTTGGAAGAATTGTGTGAAGAAGGTGCAACACAATTATTCAAACCTTTAAACAGTAATGATTTAATCATTGGTGCGGTTGGTATTCTTCAGTTTGATGTGGTTTTACATCGCTTACAAACTGACTATAACGTTGATTGTATTTTCGAAGCTGTGAATGTTTCTACTGCTCGTTGGGTTGCGTGTTCTGATTCTAAAAAATTCGAAACATTCTTAAACAAATGCCACGACAATATTGCCATTGATCACTCAGGTGAATATGTTTATATCGCACCAACGCGTGTGAACTTAACATTGGCACAAGAGCGTTACCCTGAGGTTAAATTCACTGCAACACGTGAACATGGAATCAAATAATTAATCATTAATCGATTTAAACAAAAAGCACTTTTAAAAAGTGCTTTTTGTTTATTTACAATATTATTTTATCTCCCGCGACCACCGCCACCACCTGATCCACCGCCCGATGAACCACCGCTACCTGAGCCTGAACCGCCTCTTCCACCACCTCTACCACCAGATCGACCTACAGTACTTGCTTTATTAAAACTCTCTGATTTCACAATTGATCTAACAGACACTTCACCCACTTTCAAACTATTTTCATAATGCTCAGGATAAAGCAACTGATATCTTTTTAACCAACTTTCGTCTACACCAAAACCTATTGCATACGGCAGGTATTCTTCAAACATATCGGGTGAGATAATCTTATATTCATCCTCTTTGGTGTATTGTAAAAAATGTTTAAACTCTAAAACTTGTTGCTGATCTTCCATATACTCTGGCTTAATCACTTTAGTGACTTTGCCATATAAAAAAAATAAGCTAAAAAACATAAAAAATTGAAGCACTAATAATAATGATGCCAAAACATAATTATCATCATTCAAATTCCAAAGTATTGGTAAAGGGATAACAGTAAACACTAATCCGAAGAATAAAAAGAATAAACTCATCAGAAATTTCGGAATCACATTGCTTGCAGTCAAGCATTTAAAAAATATGACTATCGTGATATATAATATGGCACATCCCACTGCTATAAAGACCAAAATGCCCGCAGTATCAGCATTGAAAACTTCTGAAAAATATATTATGCAAGCGATGAACAGTAAAAAACCAATGGTTTTAAAAAATGGAATCACAGAATAATAATATTCATCTATAGCATCATTCACTGATCGAGTTAACTCATAAAATGCCTTAGCAAAAATAGGATTATACTGATGACAAAACACCTTTCCATCCAATAATTGATGTAGGGTCAATAAAAACTGTCGCTGGCTTGGAGCTAATCTAGTTTTAAAACCCACTTCTTTTCTTTTATCAATAACAAACTGCATCGCAGGCTTTTTAAATATGATAATTGCCTTTTGCACCAAATCCATAAATAAAGATAATCTTTGTCTATCTTCGCCTTTGTACATACTTGGATTTGAGAAGGCAAGCACTTGATCCAATCGTAAATCAGGCGGTGAAAAGCGCACCATAAATGCTCTCTTACTATTTGGTTTTAATAAGTTATAAAGCATTAACCCTACAAGCCCATACACAAATAGGACAATAATAATGGCACCAAAGATAACGTGTTCAAATTGAACAAAACTCGGCAAATAACTCAATATTTTTTCGATTACCTGTGCTAAATATGGTGCTTCCACAGCTGAAACAACGCCTTTAGTAAAACCTGTGGCGATCGTTAGCCCTTTTCTATTACCAATCGGCGAAGGCGCTGTAAATTCTATAATTTGTGGTGAAATAACATTCACATTCGCTTTTTGTGTTGAGCCTGTTTTGCCATAATAACCCGCTGATTGAATTTCTTTAACAGAGTCAGGTAGATGCAGAGTCACCGATGCTTTTTCGATGGGAAATTCCCAACTATTGCCAATTGCATTGAAATAAAGCTCATCATAATCCATAAAACCACGAATATGATTTGGGCTTGTCCAATGGATTTTATAAATATTTGACCCTTTAGGAATATAGTTGAGAGAA
The DNA here is from genome assembly GCA_947630895.1 of uncultured Wohlfahrtiimonas sp. Classification (GTDB taxonomy): domain Bacteria; phylum Pseudomonadota; class Gammaproteobacteria; order Cardiobacteriales; family Wohlfahrtiimonadaceae; genus Wohlfahrtiimonas. The sequence continues at coordinate 10,348 of CANRJJ010000062.1, forward strand.
TGATTATTTTTCGCACCTGTAAAAATTTCAGCAGTCGTGCCTCTTTTTTCTATCCAATAATTTTCAGGCTCACCATTTCTAGTCACACCCAAAACAGTGATGAATGTGTGAATACGAGAATTATATAAATAGTAATCTTCAGGAATATCTCGAATGATC
>CANRJJ010000063.1 GCA_947630895.1 uncultured Wohlfahrtiimonas sp.
GATCAAAAATGTATGATCACCTTTATCCAAATAGTTATCCACAGCATTATCAACTGAACCTGTGAATATCTTTGAATAACTCTCATTTCTCTCTACCCAATAATTTTCAGGTTGATCATTTCGAGTCACACTCAAAACGTTGATTGGCGTAGGAACTTCTTTATTGAGAAATTTATAAAAATTAGGAATATCTCGAGTAATACCCAATCGTACTTCTTCATGCTGAGTATTAACAACTATTCGCTCAATAACATCCAATCGCCCATCTTCTAAAATTGTAATGTCTACATGGTAATTTTTAATTGCATCTGCAAATGTAAACGTAGAAAAAAAGTTCTGAACAATAAGTATTAAAAATGCATAACAAAATTTTCTAATCATAATTGAACCGTTGGTGCTATACGTTCTGATGCATCATTAACTGCAAAATATTCTAATGTTGGAAATTTAAATAATGATGCCACAATCACATTTGGAAATTGTTGTTTATAAGTCAGATAGTGACGAACGGTCGCATTGTAATATCTTCTGGCTTTACTGATGTCATCTTCAATTTGCACTAAAGATTGATGCAATTGTTTAAAACTTTGGTTAGCTTTTAAATCAGGATAATTTTCTACTAAAACCAATAATTGATTAATTCGCTCGCTGAGTTTAAGTTCATTCTGCCCTAAATTGCTCACTGATAAATTACCATTCAAACCTTGAGAACGTAATTCAACAATTTCTTTTAGTACATTAGCTTCATATTCTTTAGCACCTTTAGTGACGGAAACTAACATCGGAATTAAGTCATAGCGCTTTTTTAAAAATACATCCATGCTCGCAAAAGCTTCATTGGATAATTGTTGCTGCTTAATCAGCTTGTTATATATGATCGCTATGAAGCTTATGAATAATATTATTACAGCAATTATAATGAGAACTGTTATGGTCATACGATATCCATTGTATAAATTTCATGTAATTATACCTGATAACAATGCCATCATTTAATTGCTGTATCAAAGTTAATTAGATAACTTTAGCACCCAATACATTTTGAAAATGCTTTAATGCCCATTCATGACCCACTGGATCAAAACTTGCAACACCTTTTTCATGGATCACAATATCGTAAGATAAATTATAAGCATCAATCGCCGTGTGCAAAATACAGATATCGGTACAAACTCCTACTAAATGAATCTCTTTAATATTTCGCTCACGTAAACGGATATCCAAATCTGTGCCACTGAATGCTGAGTAATGACGCTTATCCATCCAGTAAATTTGAGGATCTTTCTCATACTCTTCAAATAACTTCGCCAAATCACCATATAATTCACGACCAGATGTTCCTATTAAATTATGTGGTGGAAATAGCTTATTTTCAGGATGGTATCGATCTTGGCTATCATGCCCATCAATTGCAAATACCACATAATTACCATCATCCACAAAATATTTTGTTAATGCCAAAATATAATCTTGTAGTTTTTGCCCTTCTTCAGCTGTGGTTAATTTTCCTTCTGTTGCCACAAAGTCAAATGTGTAATCAATATTAATCAGTGCTTTCATATCTCCCCCATGAGTTAATAGCCATAAGAATATAGCTGATTCACGAGGAATATGTAAATGGCAAAAATATTAGCGATTCATGGATAAATTTACATCATGAATGGCTTTTGCTAATTGAGGTGCAAACAAAGAAGAATCATGACAAGTCATAACTAGATTTTGAGTGGCTCTTGTCATAGCGACATAAAGTAGCTGAGCTTCTTGATCATGGGCTTCATAACAAACATCTTTATTACCCGTTTGCATAATACACACTAAAGAAAATTCTAAACCTTTACTTCTATGCATAGTCATCACATGAACACCAGCATCTTCAATATCTTCTCCATGAATAGGAATGCCATTTTTTTCTAATGCATCTTTCATTAAAGCGATTGATTTATTATTTCGACATAAAACAGCCATTTGATGCCAATCTAAACCATTATTATGATGTTCATATAATGTTTGAACAATATTTCTCACTTCTGAATTAATATTTGGCAATGTAATTAAAGTGGGAATTGCACCATTTAAGCCTGCACCCACTGGTTCTAACAATGGAATTGAATCGTCATCAGCTTCTCTCGTTACTAAAAGTTGCTCTGCAAAATGTTTCGCAACCGTGAGAATTTCTTTAGTATTGCGGTAGTTTAATTTAAGAACAATCGTGCGCCCACGAGCTTGAATACCAACTTTAGAAAATACTAGCTTTCGTTGATCTTTTTTATAGATTGATTGAGCATCATCATATAAAACTAATAATCTTGGATTATCTGGATTAACCATCTGAACAATTAACTTGTACCATTCATCCTCAAAATCATGCCCTTCATCAATTAAAATTGCATCATATTGTCCTTTAGGAATAATACCTGTTTCAGCATGATCAATAACTTTTTGTACATTTTCTGCAAACATCTCACTTGTTTTAGCATTTCGAGATCTTGGAATATTGTAAGCTTTCAATTGCTGATCGCACCATTGATGAAATGTTCTCACATGTACTTTATGATCTAAATTATTTGCAATCATCTTATGACTAAGCATTTTAGATAATGGATTATTAAAACAAAGGACCAAAATAGGTTTATTAACCACTCTAGCTAAATGCTCTGCTCTATACCCTAGAATCATTGTTTTGCCTGATCCCGCAACACCATGGATAATTCTGTGTCCATCACCCAAACTACGTGCCAATTGCTCTTGTTGAATATCCATAATTTTTAAAATATCTGGCATTTCATATGATTCTGTAGAATCAAACAAATCCTGCTGATCGCCAATGCGTAACTCTGGAAATATATGCCAACGAATTCGATCAATTTGCGGTACAGATAAAGGCTGAAATGGTACATAAGGAAACATTGCCCATAATCTTTCTTGAAATTTTTCTGCACTAATTTTTTGTGAAAGTTCATCTTTGCAAATTACTAAATGCTCAGGGATTACTTCACCTAAGTGCCCTTTTTCAAAATCAGCACGAGTAATATTGCTCAAAACAACACCATATCCATAACTCAATAATGGTTTTATCTTCGCATCTTTTAATCGTAAATTGAGCTGAGGATCTTTGCTGAGCATATTGATCAGCGATAAAATATAGTTACGTGCTTGAACTAGTGGATTATTCACTTCTTTAGGCAACCCAGTTCCATTATCTAAAATTGTTGCTTTATCTTTGTTCATAGAAAGCAAAGTGGATGGTTTCCAATCTTTCACCTCTAAAACCAATAAGCCTCTGTAAGGATGTAAGACAATAAAATCTGGTTGTAATGATTTTCCTCCAATAGGAACGTCATACCAACAATAATAATCTTCTTCTAAATGACTTTCTAAAATTGTCGCAACTTTCTTTTCACCTGCTGTCATTCTTGGTAAGCAGTTGTTTAAAGTTGGTATTAATGTTGCCATAGTAAAATCCATTTTTCTTAATATTTAAGTGATTATATATCTCAAAATTAAATAATTCTTATAAAGAGATATTATTATAAATATTAATCATAAAAAAAGTGCCTTTCGGCACTTTAAATAACTTTAACAAAATCTTTATTTCTTTTGAGTCGCAAAATTTTCATTCAATTGTTTTTCAAGCTCTACCCAATTTGCAGGTAATTCATGAGCAATGCCTTTGTGACAATCTATACAAGTTTTATTCTCATTTTTAGCCAAAGTATGACCTGTTCTAGCTCTCAAGTTTTGATTAGAAAGATTCATATTCATTTCAGTATGACAACTGCGACAGCCTGCCGAATCACTTTTCTTCATTCGCGTCCATTCACGCATGGCTAATAAACCGCGTCGCTCTTCTAGTTTTTCCTTCGTATCAATAGTTTTACCGATAAAATGCTGGTAAACATCATTAGATGCTTGCATCTTACGAACCATTAAATCCAATCCTTGCTCTGGAACATGACACTGTGAACAAGTTGCTCTCACGCCTGTTTTACTCACATCATGAACTGTACCTGTATATTCTTCTTGGTTAAATTGCATTGTATGGCAGCTTGTACAAAATGCTTCGCTATTCGTCCATTCCAAAGTTTTATGAGAAGCAAAAACAGTAATGCCACCGATTACAAAACCAACAATCAATAATGCACCTAACGTCCATTTTTTTGATGGAGTCCAAAACCATTTCCAAAGTTGCTTTATTTTTTTCATATCATCCCCTTACAACTACTATTTATTAGAAGGTGTAAATGTATTATCAATCAATTCAGGTGCATTTGACTGTGGTACATGGCATTGTGTACAGAACCAACGACCAGCAGCAATATGATCAGTTCTTTCACCTGATTGAGCATCTATAAAATGACTTTCAGGCGCTGCTACGGTTTTATAATTACTGTTATTTGGCCATGAATGACACGCCAAACACTGATTGGCTTTTAAATTAATTTGATATTTTTCGATTTTATGAGGAATTAAAGGAGGCTGTTGTCGATAATTCTTATGCAATACAATGCCTTCTTGCATTTGATATGGTTCCACAATGGTATTATCTTCATCAATCGGCGTAGTTCCACGCAATCCTTGTGGTACATCAGCATAACCTAGCATTAATGATAAGCCTAAGAACGCTGTAGATATCAATAATTTAATTTTCATAATTCACTCTCTTTTACTTTTGGTTTATCTTTTTTATTCATCAAATCTTTTTTAAAAGCTCCATAGCTAAATACGCTTTCAGGGCAAACATCGATGCATCTACCACAACGTGTACAATCGCTATAATTGACACTTGGAACTTTTGTATTTTCTATATATATTTTTTTATTCTGAATCAATGGCTTTAATACATGAGATTCGGGACAAACTTTGTAGCAATCCATACAATCATCGCATGCTGAAATTTTTGGTGCATTCACATATAAGAGAGTTTTTTTACCCAATAAGTTGTAAAAAGCACCTACCGGACATAAATGACCACACCATAGATTAGCCGCACCAATAATATCTAAAATAAAAATTACTAATGTTAATGACACTGCAATATTAGTTAGTGTAAATCCACCAAATACTAATACTCTAAAGATTCCTGTAATCGGGTTAACCAATTCCCATACTATTACCTGAAAAATAGCCGATAAAATAATTACTATACCTAGCACATAATAACGAGCATTTTTAGAAATCGATAATTGATTCGTAATTTTTAATTGTCTTCTTATCCAAGCTGATAAATCCGTCACTATATTGATTGGACAAACAAATGAACAATATGTTCTGCCACCCAATATAAAATAAAACAAAGTGATTAGTGCTATGCCCAATATCCCAGATAGTGTATATAAATTACCTGCAACCATGGATTGCACAAAGATAAAAGGATCTCCTAAGGGCACTGTTGATAAAATTTCACTATTAGCTAAAGTACCTTTTAAAATCCAAATATCATCTTGTCTAACGCCATCTTCATGTTTTAAGTTTTCTAAAGTCGTTAAAGTTAACTCAGGTGAAGCAGCATTTTGGCTTTCTACTAATAAATTATTAACTTCACCTATTGGCAATGCAAAAAGCACAATAATCATAATTTGACAAAATCGTCTAATCATCAAAAATTGATGAGATTTCCACCAACCCTTTTTTTCAACAGCTTCTTCAAAATATACGGTACTGTTATACTTTTTTACATTTCCTTTATTCATGGCTCAAATCCTTTTAAGTTATTGATGTCATGAAACGGCAATGTCAGTTCATCTTGAATAAAAGATTCACCATTATTCTTTTCTTTTTCTTCCCAACCTTTTCGATAATGATCTGGTAGTTTTGATCGTGCAACATCTCGAGGTAAAACTTTAATGGCTGAGGATTCTTCTAAAACACATTTTTTCTCACATAATCCACAACCAGTGCAATATTCAGCATGTACTATAGGGATAAAATTTGCATGTGCATCTGTTCTAGTATTTTCCTGAAGCTCTAACGTAATTGCTTTATCAATTACAGGACAAACTCTATAGCAAACCTCACAACGTAAGCCTAAAAATGCTAAGCAATTCTCCTCATCTACTAAAACAGCTGTGCCCATTCGAATATCTTCAGGATCTGTAATTCTCTGATCTAAAGCATTCGTAGGGCAAGCTGTAATACAAGGCAAATCGTCGCACATTTCACATGGAATATCTCTTGGTACAAAATATGGTGTGCCAAATGCAGGCTGACTTAATTCGGACAATTTTAATGTATCATAAGGACATGCTCGTACACATAATCCACAATGTGTACAAGCACTCAAAAAATCAGCTTCATCAATTGCACCTGGTGGCCTTAAAATATTTTGATTGCTTGCTTTACTCTGTTTCGCGAACATCGCCAAAGGTAAGGTACCCAAACAAATGGCACCTCCAACTTTAGTTGCTGTTGCAAGAAACTCCCTACGAGTTTTCATTAAAGTTATGCTCGCTCAATCTTAACTGCACACTTTTTAAAGTCTGTTTCTTTAGATAACGGGCAAGTTGCATCTAAAGTAATTTTATTGACTAAGCGTGCTTCATCAAAGAATGGAATAAATACCAAACCATCAGGTGGAGTATTACGCCCTTTTGTTTCAACAGTTGTAATTACAGAACCTCTACGAGAGCTAACTTTAGCCTTATCACCACGACGTAATCCTAATTTTCTAGCATCATTAGCACTGACAAATAATTGTGCAACGGGTACCGCTTTATGCAATTCAGGAACACGACGCGTCATACTACCTGTATGCCAATGTTCTAAAACACGACCTGTACAGAACCAGAATGGATATTCTTGATCTGGTACTTCTGCTGGTGGTTCATAAGGTAATGCAAAAATAACTGCTCGATTATCTTTATGACCATAGAAACTAACTTCTTCACCTGCTTTTACATAAGGATCATATCCTTCACGATAACGCCATAATGTTTCTTTGCCATCTACTACTGGCCAGCGCAAACCTCGAGCTTTATGGTACATATCAAACGGTGCTAAATCATGAGCATGCCCACGGCCAAATGCTGCATATTCTTCAAATAATCCTTTTTGAATATAGAATCCAAAACGCTCTGCTTCAGTGTTATCAAAGCCTTCTTGTCGATCGGATAATGGATATTGGTCAACATTACCATTACGATATAAAACATCGTATAAAGTTTTATCTTTTAATTCAGGCTGCTTAGCAATTAGATCTTCAGGCCAAAAATCTTCCACTTTTAATAATTGTGAAAATTCAACCAACTGCTGCATATCGGAACGTGCATTACCTCTTGGCTTAACTTGTTGGCGCCAAAACTGTGTACGACGCTCTGCATTACCATATGCTCCTTCTTTTTCCACCCACATTGCTGTTGGTAAAATAAGATCCGCAGATAAAGCTGAAACCGTTGGATATGGATCAGAAACAATAACAAATGCATCTGGATTTCTCCAACCAGGATATGTTTCTTCATTTAAGTTAGGACCTGCTTGCATATTGTTATTACACATTGACCAATATACTTTTAATTTCCCATCTTTTAACGCACGACTTTGCGCTACAGCATGTAAACCAACTTTAGGGCTGACAGTCCCTTCAGGAACTTTCCAAATAGTTTCAGCAGTTTTACGGTGATCAGGATTATTCACAACCATATCTGCAGGCAATCTATGCGCAAAAGTACCAACTTCACGAGCTGTACCACAAGCAGATGGCTGACCTGTTAACGAAAATGGACCACAGCCTGGTTTTGAAATTTTCCCTGTTAATAAATGAATATTATAAATTAAGTTATTTGCCCAAGTCCCACGAGTATGTTGGTTAAAACCCATCGTCCAGAAGGATACAATTTTTTTATCAGGATCAGCATACAACTGTGCCATTCTTTCTAATTTATGTTTTGGTACATTAGATAACTCATGTGCTTTTTCTAGCGTATATTCAGAAACAAACTCGGCAAATTCTTCAAAACTAATCGGTGTTGCATCACCTGAATCTGGGTTTTTAGCTTGCATTTGCAATGGATTATCAGGACGTAAACCATAACCAATATCAGTTACGCCTTTTTTGAAGTTAGTATGCTTATTAATGAAATTTTCATCATAAGCTTTATTTTGAATAATATAATTCGCAATATAATTTAAAATTGCTAAGTCTGATTGTGGTGTGAATACCATTCCATTATCAGCTAATTCAAATGATCTATGTGTATATGTTGATAAAACGTGAACTTCACAATTAGGGTGGGATAAACGCTGATTGGTAATTCGTGACCATAAAATAGGATGCATTTCTGCCATGTTTGAGCCCCAAAGCACAAATGCATCAGCTTGTTCAATGTCGTTATAACAGCCCATTGGCTCATCCATACCGAATGTACGCATAAAACCAACAACAGCTGAAGCCATGCAATGGCGAGCATTTGGATCTAAGTTATTACTTCTCAAGCCTACTTTATGAAATTTTGCAGCAGCGTAGCCTTCAAAAATTGTCCATTGACCTGAACCAAACATCGCTACATTTTCAGGACCTTTAGTTTTATCTTGATAAGCCTCTTTATATTTATCTGCCATTATTTCATAAGCTTGATCCCACGTGATTTCGGTAAACTCACCATTTTTATCGTATTGACCATTTGTCATTCTGAGTAATGGATTATTCAGACGATCTTTACCGTACATAATCTTAGATAAGAAATAACCTTTAATACAATTTAGCCCTTTATTAACTGGAGCATCAGGATCACCTTGGGTTGCTACAACTCTACCTTCCTTAGTTCCAATTAATACACCACAACCTGTACCACAAAAACGACAAGCACCTTTATCCCATCGGATACCATCACTACCTGTTTGTTGAGCTAAAGCTTTAGAAGGCATACCTTGCAGGGCGCTTACTGCCCCTGTAGCAGCTGCCAATTTCATGAAATGACGACGAGATAAAGCCATATTTTTTTCTCCGCTTTAATATTTATAATTCTATTAGCGCAAGGATAACAGCTTAGTAAATTATCAATTTGATCGTCGTCAACTTATAAAAGATTTAATTTAATTAAAATATTTTTATTAATGTAATCAAATCTTTACCATCTGTAATTGATAATATTATTCAAAAAAATGATTAATTAATGAGATAGATAATACAGCGGTATGATTTTTTACTTGTTCCATAATGTCATATGCACTTTTTTCATCAGTATCTTCAATCACTAGTGCAAGTTTTGTATTATCTTTACTTTCAATAATTTCACAACCTTCCATCTCTGATAAATAATTTGATAACTCATTAAAATTTTCTGGATTAACTGCAACTAATACGCCGCAAACATTGATTTTTTTATTTGTTTGACTCATTTTTTTATCCTTATTTTTGACTAAAATTATAGTAGCACATGAATATTTTCATTCATGAATCTAAAGGTTTTTCTTGATGTAACTCATTTTATAATTGTGATTCTATCGGTAACCAAGAAAGTACTCGTACAATCGTTCTTTTCATAAAATTCGTTTCTGGCTCATGAGTCCATTCTTTTGGAACTTCGCCGCTTCCATCCAACCACAACATTTTCCCATCTCGAAGAACAACTTCATAGCTATTGTTTTTAGTAATAATTGTTCGATATTGTTCAAGTATCTGTTGTGCAATTTCAGGGCTTTCAAAAAAAACACCCATCTCTGTATTTAATCTAGCGGATCTAGGATCTAAGTTAAATGAACCGACAAAACCAATCGTATCGTCAATCACAAATGCTTTGGTATGCAAACTCGCACCTTTCGCACCAATTTTATAATTTCTACTTAATTTATAATCAATTTTAAATGGCATTAATTCAAATAAAGTGATTCCACTATTTAATAATTGCCGTCTATATGGAGCATAACCTGCATGAACCATAGCAACATCATTCGCAGCCAATGAATTAGTTAAAATTGTGACATTTTTCCCATTCTCACTGAGCCCTGATATCGACTGACTTCCTCCCTTACCTGGCACAAAATATGGAGAGACTAAAAAAAGTGACTCCTGAGTTCTTTGCCATGTATTAGGTAAGATTTGAGTGATCAACCAATCTTTTTCTCGATCACCAAATACTTTTTCAGGTGGATCTGAAAATACATGTATATTTTCGCTCCATACAAATTTTTCATTTTTTGTAATGACTTCTTCAATCGTTAAATATTTATTAATGGCTGCTTGGTAATTTTCAATCAACTCACTTTCTGTTTCTTGA
>CANRJJ010000064.1 GCA_947630895.1 uncultured Wohlfahrtiimonas sp.
AAGCTCGTTTGCAGTTGGTCGGCTTTCTGCTTCTGCTCTGAGACGCTCTGAATAAAGTCCAATTTCGAATTGTTCATGATAAAAATCGCCTGAAAGTCTATGTTTTTTGCCATTATTGAGAGTGACAGTTACGGTTTGCTGTGCTCTGACTGATGCCACGCCTTCGAGTTGCTCGATACAGCTAACAATGTCTGCTCTATTTTTTACTGTTTGGGTCTTTAAAAGTGTTTGGACGTAGTTATCAACGGTGTTGCAAAACTGCTTTTTTGTGAGGGTCTCAAAGTCTTGGCTTGTAAGAATTTTTTTTGCTTGGGCATTGAGCTTGGCAATGTGATTCGGCTCTTGTGTGGTCTGTGTCAAGAGCAAGTCATCAGGACGTGACCATTGATATTTGGTGTTGAAGTAGTCCCGCAACGAGTCAAAGTGCTTTTCATGACCAGGGGGCGCAATATTCAGTGATTTTCCGCTTTGTATATCAAGGCGTGGTGCTAGAACGTGGATGTGCTTTGAGCCGTCATCGTCAGTGTGTAGCACTGCAAAAAGGTGATACTGCGAGGGATCTAGTCCCGAGAATGCATGTTTTTCAAAATCGTTTAAAACTTCTTGGATCTGCTCATTAGTTGGATCATCTTCTTTTGACCATGCAATCACGCCACTGGTGTACTTCCACAAGTGAGGACTGGCATCACAAACTGCATTAAAGGTAGTTGCATCACCTCTTAAAACTTCAACGCCAGCTCGAACATTACCTTGATGATCAAACTTATCTAAAACATAAGCTGAAGCATGTGCAGCAGATCCTTTGCCATGGTCTAAAAATTTAATATGCACTCTCGTCCACCTCCGCCAGTTGTATCGAAGACAACTGCTTTTTAAGCCGTTCAGGGCTTTGTCTGCTGATTTTAGGAAGTGCAGGGAATACGTGTTCTAACTCGATTTGAATGCCTTTTAAAACTGAAAAGAGGCTGTAAATATCTAACTTGCGTTGCTCTTGCGCATCAGCATTTTTAATGATGTTTAAGGCTCGGGCAATCTGATTTAAGTTGTTGCCGATCTTGGATAGTTCTAGCAGTACATTCGGGTCAGCTTTTTGATAGCGTTTGACCACTTCAATCACTGTTTTGATTTTGGTTCTTGGTTTTAGTTCTTCTTCCGTGGGCCGTTTAACCGTGACTGCATCTTGCATAACTTCACGCTGAATCAGAGAGTGGATGAAGTCTGTAAAAGTCGTTCCCTCTTTTTCGAGATGCTTCTCCAGTTGCTCTAGCTCTAGCTCGGTGAGTCTGAAAATTTTATTTTTACTTCGCATATCCTCATCCTATTCACAGGCTTTTGCTTTCAAGTCAATGAAATTGACTTGCCCATCTGTGATGGGCTTGGGGTCTTAGGGGAATCCCCTAACAAGTCCCTGAATATCGAAAAACCGAAGGTTTTTTGTATATACAGGTAGGCTTGCTTAATTGATTATGATATCAAAAATAATATGAAAAAAGTTGAGATCCTTATTTTTTAAGTTATCCTAACGAGCTATTCAATGCTGTTTATTAGATAAAATTATGGATACTGTCCTTCTTCAAATACTTAATGATATTTTTAAGCAATTTCCACAGTTTTGGAATGGAGAAAAATTACAACGATCTCTAGTGATTGATGCAATCCAGAAGAAAGATCCTCAAGTCATTAAAGCTTTAATTGCCAATCAGAAAGTTAAATCAATTTATGGTACAGAGATAGACGATGTATTGATTTTTGACTTTGATAAGTTAGCCAGCCTTCTAAAATATAAAGAGTATTGGGCTGATAGCTTTACGAAGTATCGTAATAAAGTTGGTTTAACTAGTTCAGGTAAATATTTAGATTATAGTTCAGATGTTGTTTTAGATTTTCCTTTCAAAGATTGTGTTCTTGAAGGAGGAATGACTAAAGAAGATCAAAGAAAAGATGAAGTTTACTACAACGAAGTGATTGCTCGTGATGAGATTGATCGTCTGTTTTCGCCGAAAGTATTTATTAATTCTAAGCGTTATACAAAAGATGGTGTAGAAGAAAATGTTAATCAATTTAACGATGATAACTTGATTATTAAGGGAAATAATCTTATAGCGTTACATTCATTGAAAGAGAGTTACTCAGGGAAGGTAAAGCTTATTTATATTGATCCTCCATACAATACAGGCAATGATGGATTTAAATATAATGATAGTTTTAATCACTCTACGTGGTTAACTTTTATGAAAAATAGATTAGAAATTGCGAAAGATTTATTGAGTGTGGATGGTTCAATATTTATACAAATTGATTCTTATGAAGAGTCATATCTCAAAATATTAATGGATGAAATTTTTGGTGCTGAGAATTTTAGAAATAAAATAACTTGGAAAAGACGAGGCGGTAGTGCAAATCCATCAAATCAATTAAATAATGTTGTTGAGTGGATATTATGGTATTCAAAAGATAGTTCTATGATGGACTATATGCCAATTTATTCGTTAGATGATGATAATACTAAAAAGTATATTAAAGAGAGATTTACGAATGTAGATATAGATGGTCGTCTGTATATGAAATCACCGATACAGAGTCCTAATCACAGGGATAATCTTATATATGATTATAAAGGATATAAAACTCCTAAAAAGGGATATTCAGTATCAAAAGATGTTATGGAAAGATGGGATAGGGAAGGGAAACTGGATTTTCCAGACTCTAAAGACAAGAATATTAATAGAAAAATATTTTTAGATGAATATAAAGGGCAACCAATTAATTCATTGTGGACAGATATTTATGTTATTAATCCAATGTCATTAGAGCGTGTGGACTTTACATCTGGTCAGAAACCAGAGGCTCTATTGCAAAGAATGATGAGGATGACAACTCGTGAAAAAGATATTGTATTAGATTTTCATCTTGGGAGTGGTACTACTGCGTGTACCGCTCATAAAATGGGGCGTAGATACATTGGTATAGAACAAATGGATTATATCAATGAAATTACTATTCCTCGTCTTCAAAAAGTGATTGATGGAGAACAAGGCGGTATTTCTAAAGATATAAATTGGCAAGGTGGTGGAAGCTTTGTATATACCGAATTAATGGAATTAAATTATGTTTTTCTCCATAAAATTGAACAGGCACAAAGTACAGTAGACTTACTTGAACTATTTGAATTGATGAAAGCAGAAGCCCATTTAAATTATCAAATTGCTCTTGATAAAGTTTTAGGTGCTGAATATGAAATTGATGGTGTAGATCATTTAGTATCATTTAATGAGCTTGAATTGTTAGAGCAGAAAAAACTTTTAATCGCACTTCTTGATAAGAATCAATTGTATGTCAATGCGTCAGAAATGGATGATGTGAACTTAGCAATCTCTGAATCAGATAAAGCCTTTACCAAAAGCTTTTATCAAAAGGATTGCTGATCATGGCTAGAAATACAATAAGAACGCAAGATCTTTTATTTCAGCAATTTCAACAGATTGATAACTTGGGATTGTTCCAGAGTACTTATCAAACGCCTGAGTATTTAAAGAATAATTTAAAAGATGATCTGAGATCATATCAAGAAGAAGCCTTGCGCTTTATGCACTATGCTCAAGTGCATAAAGAAGCAGATGTACGTTTTAAACATCTACTTTTTAATATGGCAACAGGTTCTGGTAAAACGATGGTGATGGCAGGTGCAATTCTTTATATGTTTAAAGAATATAGTTATCAAAACTTCATTTTCTTTGTACATACTGATGCCATTATTCAAAAAACCAAAGAGAATCTTTTAAATGTCTTATCGTCTAAATATTTATTTCAACAGCCATTAGAAATTGATGGTGAGAGAATTGTTATTGAAGCGGTTGATGCGTTTCCAAGACAGCCAAGTAAAAACACAATTTACTTGAAGCTATCGACCATTCATAAAATCCATGATGAGTTAAACAGCTATAAAGAAAATAGTGTGACTTATGAGGACTTAGAAGAGATTCCTCTTGTTTTATTAGGTGATGAAGCCCATCACTTTAATGCTGAAACCAAAGCGAAAGGAAAATCTAAAACGTCACCAGAGGCCGAAGAATTAACGTGGGAAAGAACGATTGATAATATTTTGGCATTACAGCCAAAGAATCGTCTTTTTGAGTTCACGGCAACGATTAATTTAGATGACAAGGCGATCTATCAAAAGTACAAAGATAAAATCATTTATCAGTATGATTTGAAGAAGTTTATGACAGATGGTTTTTCTAAAAAGGTGATGCTTTTAGAGGCCAATCAGAATGACAGTGAAAAGATGCTTGATGCGATCTTGTTAAGCCAATATCGTAAATTGGTGGCAACTGATCATGCGATTAAAAACTTTAAGCCGATTGTTCTGTTTAAGTCGAATAAGATCGCTATATCTAAAGCCAAACAAGAAGAATTTACCCAGATCATTAATGCTTTAACGCCTGGAAAAGTACGATCTCATTTAGTGGAAAAACAACATCAAGTCACCTCCTCAACTAGTATCTGGAACAAAGTTATTACCTATTACGGTAAGCAAGATCTTGTTGCGATCATTGATTTGATTCAAGAGGATTTTAATGAATTAAATATTCTCAACGTTAATAAATCAGATATTTTGGAAGAATACCCAGTTCTATTAAACACATTGGAGCAACCAGATAATCCAATACGAGTGATTTTTGCCGTTGCTAAAGTTAATGAAGGTTGGGATGTCCTTAATCTGTATGACATTGTACGAATTAGCGAAAGTGCATCATCTACAAAGTCAGGAACAGACAGCGAAGCGCAACTGATTGGACGTGGTGCTAGATACTATCCTTTCGTTTTAAAGGGAGAAAAAAGCTTTCTTAGACGCTTTGATCTAAGTACCAATGAGTTAAGCGTACTTGAGCAATTGCATTACCATACGATCAATGAGCCGTCTTATATCACGACTTTGCATAAGTCCTTAGAACAAGCGGATATTATTGCTGATACAGATGGTACAGGTACGATTGAACATGCAAAACTCAAAGCTGATTTTAAAGAATCGAATGTTTATAAACATGGTCAATTGTTTTTTAATCAGATAGAGGAGATTTCAGGGCAAGAACGGTCTTGGACTTCATATTCATTAGAAAAACAATATGAGATCTCATATAAGACAGCCAGTGAAGTTGGTTTAGATAATTTATCAGGTAATCAGCCAATAGAATTACATACCAAAACCTTAAAGCTTGATCAGCGTTTTTGGTTTAAAGGGATACAGAAGAATGTGTTTTTTGAGTTTGATAATTTAAAAAAATTCTTTCCTAAGTTGACTAGTGTTCAAGAATTTATTACATCAGATCAATACTTAGGGGCATTAACGATTAATGTGAATCTGCCTAAAAAATTGGATTTAGATCAGCTTCAAGCCAAAGAAAAGTTACAACTGTTAGAAACGGTGCTTATTCGGATATCTGAAAACATGCGTCGTAATTATCAAAAGTATCGAGGAACATACCGCTTTATCAGTAGGCCTTTAAAAGAGGTGATTACCGATTACAGTGTGCATGTTGATCCAACGATGATCGTGAATCAAAAAATTACCGCAGAAAAGACCATTGGTAAGAAGTGGTATGTCTATGATCAAGCGATTGTGAATCAATTAGAACATCGTTTAATTAAGCTTTTAGAGCAGTTTATGCAAAAGCTTCAAAGTAGGTATGACTACATTTATGTCATTCGTAACGATGAGAAAACCACACGTTTTAAGTTGACTGAATTTAATGGTGTAAGAGGTTTTATGCCTGATTTCATTATGTTGATGAAGGATAAGGAGCATGATGATGCTTACTATCAGGTGTTCTTAGAACCTAAAGGTGATGATCGGATTAAAGAAGATACTTGGAAAGAAAGTATGCTCAGTGAGATAAATGATCCACATAAAATCGTAATAGATAGTGATGCTAATGTGCGTTTAGTGGGTATAAAATTCTTTGCAGATAGCCAACGCCATGAGTTTATCCAAGATTTTCAAGATAGGCTATATGATGGTAAGCAGCTAGAGGATCAATCTTTATTAATCTAGTTCACCTCAAGTTAATATAATAAAGTTAACTATTTTTATAAAGCCTACTTTGCCAAAAAAGTAGGCTTTTTTACTCTTTTTATTTAAGCGATGGTGATGTAATGTTTAATTAATTTACAATGATTTGAAATCAGTTTTTTGATGTAAAGCCTTTAAAATTCGTTTAGTTGTTTCTTCTTTTACACTTTTGGGATCTCGTAAAATTCCACTGATCCAAATCGCAAAAGTAGGGTAATCAGGAAAATTACTGAGGTCTGATAGTTCCGAAAGTTTAGATAAAATAGTGCTGTATTTATTAATTTGAGCATCTGACATATTACAGAATAGATCAACGGTATTGATATCTCTTTCAGGTGTTATGAGTTTTGGCTTAGGCTTCTCTCTAATAATAAATTTAAAACCAACCACAGACCGCCCTTGTTTAACGTTTTCATAAGTGAGTTCAATATCTGTATTAGCTGTAATTTCATCTAATGAAGGCTTAATTACACGGTCTTTTAAATTACATAGCTTGTCGTAGGACTTTGGCAAGCCTAACTCAGTTTTTATATGCTCTAAGGACATTTCAAATTGTCCCATAGCTTGATATTTTTTTGCTAAATGATATAGGTCGAACGAGTAGTCTTTTTTCAGACTGAGTACGATGTCTTTTTTGTACTTAGTGTAAGGATTTAATTTGTCGAACTCTTTGAGCATCAAAAGAACTTCCTCTGGGAAGCATATGGATATTGAACCATTCTCATATATTGCTCTAATGACCCAGTTACAGTAGGTTTTTTTCTTATTATCACCATAGGAAAAATAACGTCTTAACAGATTTTTACTCGCTTCTTCCATTTGCGAATACGCTGAGTTCGTTTTTATACCGCATTCTTTTGCAAAGCTCTCAGATGTTATGGTGATTGCATCTTTCTCAGTTGCATCAATTGTCCGAGCTATAGGACTAGCAAGAATTAATAAGCGTTTTTCATCAATACTCATGCTTTTAAAGCACTCTTGAATCGTATTCTGCATAACAACCCAAGATACAGGGTAGGTTTTTTTATAATCCATGAAACTACATTCCGCAAGAAGTAGTTTTTTATATCATATTGATTTATTTTTGCACACGATTTTTGTAGTTTTTTAACATAAAACTACATTAGCTATGTTGTAGTTTAGTTCATGCCATTTGTAGTTTCTAATCATGCCATTTGTAGTTTCTAATGTGCCAAAATCATGCCATTTGTAGTTTAGTTCATGCCATTTGTAGTTTTTTAAAGTTTGAAAGCCTTACTATATATGGCCTAGAAGGGTGTCTAAAAGTATTTAAAAGCTTTTTAAAAGAATAAAAGGGATTTAAAGGCAAAATCAAAGGCTATGGCACTCGCTTCGCTCGTGTCGTTTCAAGAGCAAAAGCAAGATCAAAAGCATTGATAATGTATTCGCTATGCTCATACTTTTTTAAAAGCAAAAGCACCAATGTTCGCACCCATTCGGGATGCTCTGTACTTACCGTTTGAGGTCAAAAGGGAGTTTGTAATCAGAGAAGAAGCGTTGCTGAAATTTTTATGATGCGCTATCACTCGTAGACACTCGTTCGGTTTAAACCTGTTTGGTTCAAAAGAGAAAAATAAAGCGAACGGAGTGTGAGCGAATAAACTATTTGTCGTTTATTCCCCCTCTGATTACTGCTTTTGCTGAATTAGATTAAAAATCAAAATCACGGCTCTGCTGTGGCTTGTTTTCAGGTTCTGGGCTTGGCTGTGAAAAATGTTTTTCAGCGATAGGGGCTTTTTTCTCTGCAATAAAGATTTTTATGTACTCAAAGCTATCTAAACAGTTTTGATATGTCTGCCTTTGAGATTTAAAACGATCATTTTGTGGCTCTAAAACGATTTCACAGTTTAAATATTTGAGCATGATTTCATCATTTTTAATGCTCTTTTCAATTTTTTCGTAGTCGTAACTACTGAGGCTATTTGATGCACGAGACGTATACTGTTTCAAGTTGTCTGCCTTTTCAGCGATACAGTCGATAATGCCTAATTGGTTTTTGCTTCTGTATAGCTCATCTTGTTGTTTAGAAAGCCTCTCATGGTAGATATTATAATCAGGATAATATCCGTCATACCTGAGCTTAAACGCTGATGCCAGTTGCGGTTTTATCCTAATATTTTTGACTAATTCAGCTAGTTGTTCAAACTTTTGATCAATGATATTAAGCTGCCAAGCGTTGTTTCTAACTGCTCTAGCCGCTTGTCCTGAGTCCTCAAGTCTTCGTCTATACTGGTTGATACTTTGAGTTGCGAGAGCTTCAAGAGAGCTTGCTCTAGATCTGTCTGTTGAGTTGTAATTTTCTGTCGAATAGGTCTGAGTTCTGTGCTCACCATACTGTTCACAATATTGTTTAAGTTCAGATGGCTTAAGGCTTGTGTTAATTGCGTTTGTAATTGGCTCATTAAGTTGAGTTGAAAGTTCTGCTGTAAATCCTGCGAAAAACTGCCCTGTTCGATTTTGGATAATTCGCCTTTTAGTGCCGAGATCAAGTCTTGTTGTGCCTGTTTCTCCGCCTGCAAAATGCTGATTTTGCCCTGTAATTCCTGCTCTACTTCGCTGTAGCCGGTCAAGATGGTCTTTAATGAATCGACTTGTTGATTCAAAACCTTGTTTTGCTCCGCTAACAAGCTGTTTTGTTGAATCAATAAGTTGTTTTGCTCTGTCAAAAAATGGTCGATTTCGCTCTGCATGCCTTATCTCCGTAGGCTGTTCAAATAGTTGATTTGGTTTGTTATCGCTTGTGCGTTCTGTTGAATCATTTGCTTTTGTGCTTCGATTGTTTTTAGGTTGGTTCGTGCTTGAAAGGCGAAATAAAAACTGATTAAAACAATCAACACTGCGAATATCGCTATCCCAAGTAGTCCGTGAAATGCTCTTTGGCTGTTCAATTTTTCTGTCAAAAGATTCTGGAACTGACTGTTGATTTGCTTGCTTTGGCTCGCTATGACTTGCCCGACTTGGGCTTGAATAGACTTCTCCAGACTTGTTTGGTCGATCTTGATGCCCTGTAACTGGTGGTTTATGGTCGTTTGAAGGTCTTGAAGCGATACTGAAAACGAATCTATGCTCAATTTCACTTTTGATATTTCCGAAATATCTATATTCGCTAGCTGATTCGACAATGCGTCTATTTGCGCTTTGTAGCTCGCTGTGGTCTCTTTTAGTGCTTGGGGTGATAGATTGCCTATTTCGGTCAATATCGAGCTTAGATGCGATTTGAGGGCTATTGTCGTCCGCTGTACTTGCTGTAAAAGTATGCTGTTTTGAGTTATAGGATGCTCGCTTTGCTCGATAGTCATCTCGAATGCTTTTAGCGTCTCGGATAGCCTGTGTAAGCTCGTTTGCAGTTGGTCGGCTTTCTGCTTCTGCTCTGAGACGCTCTGAATAAAGTCCAATTTCGAATTGTTCATGATAAAAATCGCCTGAAAGTCTATGTTTTTTGCCATTATT
>CANRJJ010000065.1 GCA_947630895.1 uncultured Wohlfahrtiimonas sp.
ATTTATATTATGAGCGTCATGCTGCATAATGAAAATCTCCCAAGTTAAAGTGTCTATATTTGACAGCATAGCTCAAACATCGTTAAAAAAATCTCGATGTTCATGCCATATCTCTGCTGCTGTTAATCCTCCTTTACTATTGATCTTAGGAATCTCTGAAAGTTCAGTGAAATTCCCTTCAATAATAATTGCCCCTAATGCTTTTAACTTTTCAAGTACCGAATTGAATGCTTGTTTCACTTCCTCATCTACACCTTCCATTACATAATCTTGTGTGACAAAAAAACGTAAATTTTTTAAAGGTAAATCTCTGATTACATAGTTTTCATGACTCAGAACTTTATCAAGCAAAATACAATCATCAACAGAACGAGTAATCGCCCCCACAGAATCATAGGTATAAGATAATGGAACCACACCTTTTGTTGATATCCTATTGGCTGATGGCTTGAATCCTACAACATCACAAAATACAGCAGGAATTCTTAAAGAACCTCCTGTATCACTTCCTAAAGCCGCAAAAACAGCACCAGATGCAACACTGACTGCACCACCAGATGTAGAACCGCCCGCAATAAACTCTGGCCTATCAGGATGAACAGGTGTTCCATAATGAGGATTAACGCCTAGTCCTGAAAATGCAAACTCACTCATATTGGTTCGTCCAACAATAATTGCTCCTGCATTTTTAACAGCTGTAACAACATCAGCATCTATTTGAGCAGCATCATTGACAGCAAAAACAGTAGATCCAGCAGTTGTAATTTCACCTTTATAGTCCATAGAATCTTTAATCGAAATTGGAATACCTAATAACGCTGATGCATCGCCTAACGATCTTCTTTCATCGGCTACTTTTGCCTCTTTCAATGCAGAATCATGATGTATTACTGTAAAAGCTACACCCTTATTGCGCACATGCTCATCGATTGTTTTCAATGACTCTTTTATTAGCGCCACGCTAGTAATATCACCATGCTTTAATTGCTTTATAGTTTCTGTAATGGTTGTCATTATTCATCAACCTCCAAGACACTCACTGAATACTCATGTTTTAATGTGCGTTTTAAAACAGGATCATGCAATTCCAGCTCAAATTTCTCACCATAACTTAATCCACCCATAACACTTTGCGTCCCACAAAATAATGCTTCTCCATCTTGTAGATCACAATTGCCTGTCATTTTTTCCATCAAATCTAACGGATCTAATAGTGTTGTCACTAATCCTTCTTGATATAAAGCTCGATTGCCATTGACTGTGCGATAGCTTCTCATTACTAATTGATCCCACTGATCTTTTACATCACTATATTTCCAAACCTCTTTACTCATAGGCTTCATGCACATTTGCTTAGAAACTGTGATGTCATAAGCTTCAACTTTTCGATCCGTATGGTCAGAACCTACGCCCAAATATAATTCACCATCATGTTTAAAAAATACCACTTCAACTTCACCGGAAGAATCTGCTCTTGGTACAGAAACTTTATCGGAGGTGGTTAATAAATATGGCTCTAATTCATAGAAACATGGCGTTTTTTTGGGTGGCGCGATACCTAATTCGGCTAGCTCATCAATGTGATGTTGAATCGCCTTTTGATCTCTTCCTGCCCAGCCTCCAATAATTAATCGCTTAACTGAAAATTCAATTTCTTGATTATTAACGTAAAATTTTAATGTGTTAAAACTCATGCTCCATCTCCTTGATTTATTTATACTGTTACAACGATATTTTTTCTAAATGTTTCTATATGTTTTGTCATAATTTTTTCAGCGATACTGACATCTCTAGAGGCAATTGCCTCCACTATCTCTAAGTGCTCCTCATAAACTCTAGTCATTTGTTCTTTAGCTGATAGGGATAAAAACCAAAAACGCGCTTGTCGTTCATGCAAACCATTTAATATTTCAGATAATATTTTATTGCGCGATGCCGCACTGATCGCATTATGAAATCTCAAATCAATTTCCATCAGCTTCACTAAATCTCTATTCTCAATGGCTTGCGGCGCTTCTTGTAAAATATCTCGCATCGCTTCTATTTCAGAAGGTTGGGCTCTTTCAGTCGCTAATCGTACTGACATGCATTCATTCACGATACGAACCTCGATCATCTCAATCACTTCATTTAGCGATAATTGGCAAACCATGACACCTTTGCGAGGATAAATTACCAATAATCCCTCCATTGCTAAACGATGCAATGCTTGATTAATTGGTGATCTTCCTAATCCTAGCTCTTCTTGCAAATATGCTTCATTCAAAAAATCACCAGGTGCAAATTCACACGTCAAAATCCTTTGCTTAATATTTCTATAAGCTTGTTCTCTCAGTGGCATCATGTTTGTGTTGGCTTTTTTCATTTAACTCTCATTTTACTCATTAATATTCATCTGAAATTACTGTGATATATCACAGAATTTAATAAAATTTATCCTAATCAAATTAATATTGCAACTAATATTAGTAATTGTTCTATCTATAATTTCAAAATCAAAAATAAAGAATGTTCATAAGCACAAACATTCTTTATAAGCTAATGATTAATCCATTTATATTTTCTAAAATGCCATCCCCAAGGGCTTTAATCTTATGCCTTTTTTAAGGTTTTTCCACGGAATGTCAGCAGGATCAACAGTCAGTGGTCCTGGTGCTTTAGCAATGAGTATTTCTTCTGCAATCGGCTGAAAATCTGCTCTAAAGTGTACTGAGCTCTTCACGACTACAATGGTCATTTCTTCAGGAATAATACCAGCAACTTTAAAGAGGTTTCTATCTAGCATCTGCGCTTTTTCACTACAAACAACTATTTTCAAACCATCAATAGATAAGCAAACTGTTGACCCAATACTGACTTTAACACCATTCATCATTGGACCATCATATTGGCATTGTCCATCTGAAATACTTTCCACTCTAAATATGGCTTTTAATGGAGAATCTTCGGCAACAGCATCACAACCACCTAACTCTAGTTCGACAAACTTACCCAAACCTTTATCAATTGCTTTTTGCACAGAAACAGGATCAGTAATTAAGCCAACTGCTGCATTTTCAACATTAGCTTTCAGTAAGGCTTTAATCATCCCCATTGTATTTGAATCGCCACCTGCTCCGGGGTTATCTTGTGTATCTGCAATAATCACTGGTTTTTGTGCAGATTTAGATAACAAAATGGCTTGCTCTACCGCTTCATCTGGTTCTAAAAAATCCACATCCCACAAAGCTTCATCTGCAAGAATTTTTTGATACAGCACATTGACAGTTTTCTCAATTTTTATAGGATCATCATCATATCCCCAAACAGTTCCTCCGCATCCTTCAAAATCAGATGCTGGAAATCCTGTCGTTAGAGAAAGGGATTTAACATCTTTTTCTAAACTTTCCATAAACTCAATGGTACTTTTGGCTGGATCAATAAACGTACATTGCGCATTAATGGATGTTAGAAATGGCCAATGTTTATAAGATAGATATCGTTTTTCACCATTCAATAAAGCATGCATTTCAATGGCGGAACGATAACCTGAATCTGCCATATCAATATGCGGATAAGTTCTATAAGTCACTAAAATATCCGCTGATTGCAACATTAAATCAGTCACATTGGCATGTAAATCTAAACTCGCAACGAGCGGTATATCCTTTCCTATCAATGCTCTAATATTAGCTAACAACTCACCTTCTCCATCATCAACATGCTCACATACCATTGCACCATGAAGATCTAGATATACACCTGTAATACCCTCAATATTTTCTTTAATGGCTTCAAAAATTTCACCACAAATTTTTTCATAAGCCGTTTGAGTCACATGTGCCGAAGGTGCTGCGCCAGCCCATAAAACAGGAATTAACTTATATCCATAATGCTCTGCCTGCTTCATGAATCCACCCAAAGGAATATTCATTTCTTTCAGTTCGGATAATGCTTCTCCTCTACATAAAGGAGGATAACCGCCGCCATGAACAAATTTCTCATAATCAGCTTTTGTCGGAGCAAATGTATTTGTTTCATGTTGAAACCCTGCGATCAAAATACTCATTAATTTCTCCTAAGCTAATGCCAATGAAACTTTCTTATTCATTCTGTAATAAGCCAACAACAAGCTGATCGATCCCAAGGCTAGTAAAACAGCCATCACAATCCATCCCGCCATCAATGATCCTGTAATCGTTTTTGCGTATCCCATTAAAATTGGACTAATTAATCCACCCAATAAACCAATTGTATTAATTAATGCAATACCGCCAGCTGCCGCTGTGCCTTCTAAGTAATGTGCAGGAATCGCCCAAAAAACTGTATAAGCTGCCCACATCAACCCCGTTGCCAAGCTAATAGCAATCAGTGCCAAAATAAAATTATGACCGTAAACAACAGAAATAATTAATGAAATCACTGCCAACCAAATGGGAATAATGCAATGCCATTTTCTCTCTTGATGAAGATCTGAATTTTTCGCTAAAAACCACATAAATAGTGCTGCCGCAATATAAGGAATCGCTGAATAGAAGCCAATTGTCGTTAAATTATCAATGCCACTGGTTTTAATTAAAGTCGGCAACCAAAATGCTACGGCATAAATTCCGCTAATAATACAAAAGTATGCAAATGATATTAAATAAACCCATGGATCTTTTAATACAGATTTAAAACCACTGTGTGATGTTTGTTTAATTTTTCCAATATCTTTTGCTAATGCATCTTTCTCTGCTTGTGTTAACCACTTAGCTTGACTCGGATGATCATCTAAATAAAAGAATACGAAAAAACCTAAAAATACTGTCGGTAAACCTTCAATCAGAAATAACCACTGCCAACCTTCCATCACAGTGCTATCTTTCATCACATCCATGATCCATGTAGATACTGGCCCTCCAACGATTCCACCTATAGGCCCTGCTAACATTACGATTGACATGATTCGTGCCATACGAGCACCTGAATACCAATAAGTTAAATAGAAAATCATGCCTGGTGCAAAGCCCGCTTCAAATACGCCTAATAAAAAACGTAGAATATAAAAACTCGTTTCAGATTTCACAAAAAGCATACTGGCTGATGTTAATCCCCATAACACCATAATTCTAAAGATAGATTTTCTAGCCCCTACTTTTTCTAATAAAAGATTGCTAGGGATTTCAAACATAACATAACCAAGAAAAAATATTCCTGCAGCTATACCAAAAATTTCATCAGTTAATCCTAAACTGCTTTGCATCTGTAATTTTGCAAATCCGATATTGATGCGATCTAAATAAGCAAAAAAGTAACACAATAGCAACAATGGGATAATTCTTAGCGTAATTTTTCGATATGTTTTTTGCATATCGACAGGTTCTATTTGCCCTATCTTTACAGCATTATTACTCATTTCATCCTCCTTAGTTATATTTTGAAATGTAGCCTTTAAGTAGTATGTCTTAAAATTATTGCTCGACAATGATATTTCTAGTAAATTCATGATGACTTTAAAGCATCACATAGGAGCATCAATGAGTAGTCAATTATCCATTCTCAACAATAATACTGGCTTAAATGAAAAACGCATTCGATACTTTTATGCCATTATGCAACTGGGTTCTATGCGCCAAGCTGCTGACCAACTAGATGTTGAGCAGTCTGTCATTAGTCGACAAATACAACAATTAGAATTCGATTTAGGTGTGCGCTTATTTGAACGAAAAGCCAATAGATTAATTCCAACAGAAGCGGCATGGTTAATGCTAACGCATGTCAAAGAAAGGTTTGCACAAGAAGAAGCCTTAATTCATGCTTTATCCGAACTCAATGAAGCGCGTAGAGGAAGAGTCAACTTAGTCACAGGCGAAGGGTTTGTACCTGATCTCATTAATCATGCATTAACACAATTTTATGCCAAGCGACCTAATATAGATTTTGCGCTGATTTTATTAAATATGAATGAATTAGTGAGACATATCTTGGAAGATAAAGCTCACATTGGCATCGCTTATATACCCAGTTTACCGCCTGAAATTGAAGTTTTAGCAGAGAAAAATGAACCTGTTTGCGTGATATGCGCGAAGGATCATCCTTTAACAAAATTGCCTCAACCGATTTCTCTGCATGAAGTTTTACCTTATTCTATCGGTATCATGCCTTCTGGTTATGGATTACGACAAATGGTAGATTCAGCAGAACTGCATGAAAAATTAAACTTTAAACGAGGACTCATCACTAATTCAGTACGCGCTTTAAAGCATTTTTCAGCAAGTGGCTTAGGCATTAGTTTTATGAGATATGACGATACCTTGACTGAAGAAATGCACGGAAAATTGGTTGCGCTCCGAACGACATGTCCAATATTAGAATCTGCCAAAGCACAATTAATCATTCATAGAGGTCGATTATTGCCAGCTGTCGCAACTGAGTTAATCAATGTATTAATTAATTCGAAATTATTTAAATCATAATATTGATTATTTTAACCCTAAAAATGTCACAAACATTCTCGTTAATTTCGCCAATAAATACATGCCAACCATACCGCCTAAAGATAGCCCAATTAACCATAACCATTGAGTTTTAGGCGGTTCATTTGGATCTTTATCTTGTGTCCTATCTGACATTATTCTTTCCTTTACCCATGAAATCATCGCAATTAAAAGTCCATGAATTGTAACATCTATTGATATTAGCCATTATGCTTAAACCAATCTGATAAATAATCCAATAAGTATCGCAAAGCTTGTGGCATATGCTCTTTGCTACTGTACACAGCATAAATGGTTAATGGCTGTAATTGATAATCTGGCAATAGCTCAATTAAACTTCCGTTGAACAAACTTTCTTTAGCACTGGAATATGGCAACATCGCAATTCCTGCTCCTTCTATCGCTGCTTTAACTAAAAATGTAGTTTCATTAGATTTCAACTGCCCTTTAGCTGCAATGGCATAGCTTTTATTTTCTTTCGTAAACACCCACTCATTTTGCCCAAAATAACGATACATTAAGCAATTGTGCGCGAGTAAATCTTCTGGCTTTTTAGGTATCGTTCGATCTTGAAAATACGAGGGAGCGGCACAAATAACTGAATGACAAAGTCCTAATTTTTTAGCAATTAATTGTGGCTCTAAATAATCTGAAATACGAATGGCTAGATCAATGCCATCCTCAATCAAATGAACTGTTTGATTGCTAATGCACAAATCTATCTCTATTTGAGGATATTTCGTTAAAAATGGTACCAATGCTTTAGATAAATCATCATGCGCAATCGAATGCGAGCAACTGATCTTTAAACTTCCAGCTGGTTGATCTGTCTGCGATTGTCCTATTTTGGGTAATCGCAAGGCGATCTCGTTCAGCTTTTTAGATTCTTCATAAATTGTTTCACCGATGGAGGTAAGATTGAGCTTTCGAGTCGTGCGATGCAGTAACCTTGCACCTACCCAATCTTCCATTTCAGATAAATATCGTGTCACCATTGCACGAGACATACCTAATTTTTCAGCCGCTCCGCTGAAACTGCCTTGCTCTACAATTGTCGTAAAAACCTCAGCAGACTTTATTCTATCCATTATTCGCTCACTTTGTGCAATAGTTAGTTGCTTTTAATGCTATATATCTAAAAATTATTGCTCATTATAATACTAATTAATAAATATATGTTTTATCGCTAAGGATTTTTTATGAAAACATTAAAAACTCTCACCACAACTATTTTACTTAGTAGCGCCTTATTCAGTGCATACGCTAAACCATTGGAAATTCAAACTTTCAATCCATTAGAAAGCAGTATCTTCCCTGTTAGCTCAAACCTTGTCTTAGGTGATCAAGATGCTATTTTGATTGATGCACAGCTCCATAAAAAAGATGCTGAACAATTAGTGAAAATGATTCAGGATAGCCAAAAAAATCTCACCACAATTTATATCAGCCATTTTGACCCTGATTATTATTTTGGCTTAGATACATTAACGGCTGCTTTCCCAAATGCTAAAGTAATCGCGACACCTACAACTGTTGAAGCCATTCAAAATACTAAGGATGCAAAACTTGGCTATTGGGGGCCTGTTTTACAAACAGATGCACCAAACATTGTGATTACACCTGAAGCATTATCGGGTGATAAATTCACATTAGAAGGTGAAGAAATCATCATCAAAGGATTAGAAGGTAAAACACCAGAGCGATCATTTGTTTGGATTCCAAGTAATCAAGCCATCGTTGGCGGTATTGTTGTATTTGATAATACACATGTTTGGATTGCAGATACTCAAACTAAAGAATCTCGTGATGCTTGGTTAGAATCACTTCAAATGATTAAAAACTTACAGCCAACGACTGTTATTCCTGGACATTATTATGAAGCGTCCAATAAGAATATCGACGCTGTTAATTTCACTGAAAAATATTTAATCGACTTTGAAAATGCCAATAGCTCTAGTCAAAATGCAGATGAGTTAATTGCTCAAATGAAAGCGTTGTATCCTAATTTAAAAGGCGAGCAAAGCTTAGAGATGAGCGCCAAAGTCATCAAAGGTGAAATGCCTTGGCCATAGTTTTTATAATATAAATAAGTAAAAAATAAGATCAATAATAAAAATATTTAAACTCTATACAAATAAGCCATTAATCATTGATTAATGGCTCTTTATTATTGATTATTGGGCGAATTACAACATTTCTTTCACGAAATCCACTTCACCTGTTTCGACTTTATAGAAAGCACCAACAATCCCGATTTCACCTTTATCGTGCATCTCTTTTAATACATCACTCTGATCTAAAATGTGCTCAATTGTGTGCTCTACATTGTGGAATGCAACCATATCCACACCTTCTTTAGACGTTAATTCTAAATCTTGATGGTGCTCTTTGACGTATTCAATCGACGGCTTAACTTTAGATAACAAATTAGTTAAATGCCCTAATTCTGTGCCATTACAAGCACCTGTAATTGCACCACAATGGGAATGTCCAAGCACAACGATCAACTTAGAACCTGCTAATTTACAGGCAAACTCCATAGATCCAATGATATCTTCATTCAAAATATTGCCCGCGATGCGTACGCTGAAAATATCACCCAAACCTTGGTCAAAAATCAATTCAGCAGATGTTCGGCTATCGATACAACTTAAAATAATGGCAAATGGAAACTGCCCAGCTTTAGTTTCATTCACTTGTTCCAATAAGCTGCTGTGCGCTTTTAGGTTAGCAATAAAACGCTTATTGCCTTCTTTTAAAAAAGATAACGCCAATTCAGGCGTAATAGATTTTTGATCTTCTATGTTGTGTAATCTCATTCTCTAGCTTCTTCATTTAATGATTGAGGAAATTTGATCCGCGCATTCACACTGATCGACTGCCGAACAGTTTACTCCGATTTTTTCAAAAATGATGACTATGAAAATTTTTACTGCAAAA
>CANRJJ010000066.1 GCA_947630895.1 uncultured Wohlfahrtiimonas sp.
GATCTTAGGGGGTATCTTTGACTTTGATGGCAAGTCAGAGCGTTTAACAGAAGTTTTAATGGAATTGGAAAGCCCTGAGATTTGGAATGATCCAGAATATGCTCAAAAGCTCGGAAAAGAGCGTTCTTCCCTCGAAAATATTGTTTACAACATCCGCGATTTAACTGCGCAACTCAATGATGCCAAAGATTTATTAGAACTTTGCGAAATGGAGAATGATGAAGATTCTCTAGAAATGGTTCTATCTGATCTAGCAACTTATGAAAAAGATGTAGAAGCTTTAGAATTCCGCCGTATGTTCTCAGGTGAGCTCGATGGCGCAAGCGCATTTATGGACATTCAAGCAGGTGCAGGCGGTACAGAAGCGCAAGATTGGGCTTCTATGGTCATGCGTATGTATTTGCGTTGGGGCGAAGATAAAGGCTTTAAAACTGAAATCCTAGAAGAATCTCCTGGCGATGTTGCAGGCTTAAAATCAGCAACCATCAAATTCGAAGGCGATCATGCTTATGGCTGGTTAAGAACAGAAACAGGTATCCATCGTTTGGTGCGCAAATCTCCTTTTGACTCAAATAACAAACGCCATACTTCGTTCTGTGCGATCTTTATTTCACCTGAAATTGATGACAATGTTGATATTGAAATCAACCCTGCTGATCTTCGTATCGACGTTTACCGTGCATCGGGCGCAGGCGGACAGCACGTTAACAAAACTGAATCAGCTGTTCGTATCACGCATTTACCAACCAATATCGTTGTACAGTGCCAAAATGATCGCTCACAGCATCGCAATAAAGAAGTAGCGATGAATCAGTTGCGTTCAAAATTGTATGAATTTGAAATGCAAAAACGCCGTGAAAAATCAGATGCATTAGAAGACAGTAAATCTGATGTGGGTTGGGGTAGCCAAATTCGCTCGTATGTATTGGATCAATCACGCATCAAAGATCTTCGTACTGGCTATGAAATGGGTAACACTCAAGCCGTATTGGATGGTGATTTAGATGGCTTCATCGAAGCAAGTTTAAAATCAGGTTTGTAATATCTATTGATAACCCATCAATAAAAAAGCCATCTTCTAAGATGGCTTTTTTATACTTAATCTTTTTTATGCTTGTTTGTATCAATTTTCAATAATGCATAAATTGGGCAAAAACTAACGGTAGCTGTCAAAATCGGAATAATTCCAATCAATCCCCACAGTGTTTTTGGTCCCCAAAAAATCAAACTCAATAAAAATACTCCAAGTACTAAGCGAATAATTCGTTCTACATCATTAATGTTTGCTTTCATATTATTTCCTTATTGTTGTTATGTAATTTTACAATGCAGTTTTATATCAAATACTCTCTTTTATTAGCTCATTAACTATATCAAATTGATGGCAAATGATGATTTTATTTAATTTTTAAAAATCTCGCCAGACTATGTTCATATGATCTATTAGACAATACTTTAGATAAAATATTGATGGGCGGAATATCTACAGAGATTGATGCGACTTTGCCCTGCTCGTCCTTAATCAACTGCACTTTTGTATAGATCACACCTGCATGAATGCCCAACTCATCTTTTTCTTTTTTCAACGCCGCCGCAGTTTCAGCATTTAAATAACCGATTGGCATGCCTTGTACCAAAATTTTATGCGCTAATTGATTGTGCTTATTAGTAAATTCATGCACTAAAATTGCTTCTTGAGTCATCGTTTGTTCATTATTTTTTTGCGTTAAAACTCTTAAATTATCTGAAAATTGTTGTGTAATCTCGATATTCTCAGAAAACTTTCCACCTGTAGAAATATAAAAGATATTGCCTGAGCCAATGTGTTTCTTACGAAGACCAAAAAATACCTTATATACAATAATGGACAAAATAATTGCCAATGCTAAAAATCCAAGTACGCCTAACATTTTTCCTCCACTGAGTTTAGTGATGATCAATATACTGAAAAAGGCATCCTTTTGGATGCCTTTTCTTGTGATCAACTAAGAGTTATCTACCATATCGTTGAAAATCTCTGATTTTCTGATCAGTTTTATATTGTGACAACGCATATACAGACCAAATTGCCGCTGGAATCCAGCCAATCAAAGTCAGTTGTAAAAGCAAACAAATGATGCCTGAAAATGGACGACCAATAGTAAAAAACTGTAACCAAGGTAATAAAAGTGCTAGTAACAAACGCATTATTCTTCCTTTAATCTTGTGTGGATAAAAATTCATCAATGATGGGCTGAAAAAATGGTGCCATATACTGCTTTTCAAAGTAGCTTGCCAAATTTTTGCTGCTTGGCTGGCTAAACTCTTTGGCAATATCTATCAATGCAGGATCACTCACGACCCAGCGTTTTGGCATATCACGCTCAATTGCGATTTCTTCTCTCTTTTTGGCAAGATGTTTCAATAACTGTAAACGTCTGCCACGTAATGTTTTACGCGCTTTCACTTTCATCCAAGCATTTTCTGGATTTGGTGCATATTTTTCGACCATGTATAATGCTTCAGTTTTATCATGAAAAATACGTTTCTCTTCAGCGGTTTCAATCTTGTTTTTCACTAAAGTGTATAAATCATAAAGGTAGGTGACATCATCATAGGCATAATCGATTTGATTTTGTGACAGCGGTCTTTTTTCCCAATCTGTGCGTGTTTCTGTTTTTTCTAGCAAAACATCTAAACGCATCTCAACCGTATCTTGATAACTCATTAAATGATCAGCACCCAAAACCGTTTCAACGATTTGCGTGTCAAAGATTGGTTTAGGGATCAAATTAAAAGTTGTATAAAGTGTTTCCAAATCTTGGCTTGCTGAATGGAATATTTTAATGATTCGAGGATGTGTCAACATTGACAATAAAGGCTCAAAATCTGTAATCGCTAATGGATCAATACAAATTGCTTCTTTATCTGTTGCCAGCTGTATTAAACACAATTTTGAAAAATAGGTACGAAAGCGCATAAACTCTGTATCTACGGCAATTTCAGTTAAATTCTGTTGACTGCTCACCCACTTTTTTAATGCTTCATCACTATCGATGAAAAGATACTCTCTAGCCATGCTGTCCAGTTATTTTAAAAACATGGCGAAATTATAGAGTAAATTCCACAAGATCAAAGATTATTTTTATAAAAGTGCATTCTAGTATAGAATTATCGCAATTTATCGACTTAATTTAGCATGGAAATGATGATGAAAAAAAGAATGATACAAATCAGCAGTCTATTATTGATGGCATGTTTTATCTCTGCATGTTCAAATTTACCAGGCTTGCATCGTACTGTGATTTTACAAGGTAACCAAGTGGACGATAACCGTTTGGCACAAATTACAACGGGAATGAGCCAAAGTGAAGTTCAACGCATTTTAGGCACACCATTAGTGCGCGACGCGTATCATCCTAACATTTGGCATTATACTTATTTAAGTACGTTATCAACGGGCGAAAGAACTGATCACCAAAATATTACGATTGTCTTTGATAACAATAAAAAAGTGCAATCTGTCGAAAGAGCTCAATAGAAATAGGAGAAGTTATGCTTCATAAAGGCATTGGTTTGGTTGCTCACGACCAAAAAAAATTAGAGTTGGTTGAATGGATCAAACCTCATTATGAATTTTTCAAACAGTTCCCTTTATTTGCAACAGGAACGACGGGCAAAATTATTTTAGAAGCATATCCTGATTTAAACTTAACTCGTTTAAAAAGTGGACCTTTAGGCGGCGATCAGCAATTAGGCAGCATGATCTGTACAGATGAATTAGGCTTGCTAATTTTCTTCACTGACCCACTCACTTCTATGCCTCATGACGTTGACGTAAAAGCCTTGATTCGTTTATCAACGCTTTATAATGTACCAATGGCATGTAACAAAGGCACTGCTGACTTATTAATGTCAGCGCTTACAAACATTTACTCTCAAAAAGGTTAAATTCAATGGTTAATATTCCTTTATTCCAAACGCCTGTTAGTAATGACACGCCTTTCTTTTTAATTGCTGGTACTTGTGTAATTGAGTCAGAAGAAATGACTTTTGAAGTTGCTGGCCGCTTAAAAGAAATCTGCGACAGATTGAATATCCCATTCATTTATAAATCATCTTTCGATAAAGCAAATCGTTCATCAGTGAATAGCTATCGTGGTCCTGGCATCGAAAAAGGTTTAGAAATTCTTGAGAAAGTTCGTAAAGAATTCAATGTACCAGTTTTAACAGATGTGCATGAAGATACTCCTTTAGATGAAGTGGCTTCTGTTGTAGATGTTTTACAAACACCTGCTTTTTTGTGCCGCCAAACAAACTTCATCCAAAACGTTGCAAAAACAATGAAACCTGTGAATATCAAAAAAGGTCAATTTTTAGCACCTTGGGATATGATTCATGTTGTTGAAAAAGCTCGTGCAACTGGCAACCAAAACATCATGGTCTGTGAGCGTGGCGTTTCTTTTGGTTACAACAATTTAGTATCTGACATGCGCTCATTAGAAGTGATGAAAGAAACTAACTGCCCTGTTGTATTCGATGCAACTCACTCTGTGCAATTACCAGGTGGACAAGGCGCAAGCTCAGGCGGTCAACGTCAATTCGTACCTGTGTTATCTAAAGCTGCTGTAGCTGTTGGCGTAGGTGGATTATTCATGGAAACTCATCCTGATCCTGACAATGCTTTATCAGATGGTCCAAATGCAATTAAATTATCCGAAATCGAAGCTTTATTACAAAAATTAAAAGCCATTGATTCAATTGTTAAAAACTAATGATTCTACTTGCATCAAAATCTCCTAGAAGACAGGAGTTACTTAAACAAATCGATATCAATTTTAAAGTCATTGATATCGATATTGATGAGTCTGTCATTACAGCAGAAACACCTATGGCTTATGTTGAGCGCATGGCTCAACAAAAAGCATTGGCAGCAAGAGAGTTATTAAAAAACGTCGATTTGCCAATCTTAACCGCTGATACCATTGTGACTAAAAACAATATAATCTTGGGCAAACCAAAAGATTATGATGATTTTTATCACATGATGCAGTTACTATCAGGCTCGACTCATCAAGTTTTTTCCTCCTTAGCCTTACAGCATCAGGAAAAAATTATTGTAAAGACATCGATTAACCATGTATCTTTCACTCATTTATCGGATCATTTCATTGCTAATTATTGGGAGACACAAGAGCCCAAAGATAAAGCTGGTGGCTATGCTATTCAAGGATTAATGGCTCGATACATTCAAAAAATAGAAGGAAGTTATTCAGGCATCATGGGGCTACCACTATTTGAA
This sequence comes from uncultured Wohlfahrtiimonas sp., assembly GCA_947630895.1. GTDB lineage: Bacteria > Pseudomonadota > Gammaproteobacteria > Cardiobacteriales > Wohlfahrtiimonadaceae > Wohlfahrtiimonas. The sequence continues at coordinate 5,282 of CANRJJ010000066.1, forward strand.
TTAAACGAAGCATTAACAGACATTGAATACGATATTGGAAAAAATTAATATGGAACCAACATTTAAATACCTAAAAAATCCTGAAAATGGTAATAAAGATTCTGTGCATGTGGAAACCAAAAATGTTGGTGAACAAAATAAAGAAGCAGAAGTTATTAAACGCAAAAAAACAAATAAACACGGTAGCTCTTTAGGCTGGGGTTGGTTTCAGGGCTTTAACCTATTTGTTACAGGCTGCTTTTTATTCATCTGTTTAGTATTTGCATACTTTATGATGGGTAGTGACTCTAAACATGAAGGCTTACCAAAATATAGCATTGATCGTTCTAATGACTTAGGCAAAGCTATTTTTAATCCTGCGATTTCTGAAGAAGAGCGTGAATCTTTCGTCTATAAACCACCGATTAGAAGACCAAAAGTAGAAGAAAAACCTGCCTTTGAAGAAATTGAACTACTTAGCCAAGCAAGCTCAAATGCTGAACAAAAAATTGATTTACCTGCGCTTAGTTTGATTTCAGCTGTAGAAGATGAGCCGACTGAAGAATCTGATACTCCAGAAAACTTCTATGGTGATACGCCATTTGGCTTAAGCATGGAATCTCTTCAATTAGAATCCACAGCACAAACAGAAGAACCAACACAGCAACCTATTCCAAGCTCTCCTGAAGTAGCAGCACTCATGCAACAAGCCAATAATGCTTGGAATAAAGGGCAATTAAGCGAACCTTACCAAGGCTCTGCCTTGTCTATTTATCATCAAGCTTTAGAGATGGATCCTAATAGCCAAGCTGCGATGGCTGGATTGGATCGTTTGGCAAATCACTATCTAGATTTATCCAAACGTGCTTTTGAGTACGGTGATTATTTCTCAGCCTTAGATTATGCCGATTTAGGTTTAAAAGCTGACCCTTTAAACCCAGAGTTAAATCAAATTAAATCTCAGTTAATTAATGAATAAGACCTTTAAAATTACTTTACTGATCTGTTTATTGCTCTTTCTAATACTTCATTACTTTGTCATGAGTATTTCGAAAGAGCTTTTTCCTGCTTTCTCTTACATCACACCATTCGTGCCCAAATTTTGGTTTGAAACAGGACGTTTTCTATTGTCATTCAATATTCAGATGGATTTAACCTTGCTATTTAAAGGGATTCGTTACTTATTATTAGTGATAATCGCTGGCATTCTTTTTTCATTTAAATATCAATGGGCTTATAAAATGACGCTTTGGGCATCTATTATACTGCTCAGCATTTACTTATTCACGATGCTTTATCTCAACTTAATGATTATTTACCCTATTTATACATTGGGAATTATTATTTCTTTAGCCTTATCTATATATTTACTAACTAAAAAGTCATTATAATCCATAAAATCTATATTAATAATTTATACAATATAACTTATAAAAATATTAATCGATAATAAAGTTACACAAGTCAAAAAATAGCATAGTATTGTTATAAATGTATCACATTAAAACCATATAATTTCTCAAGCGACTCAAGCACACAGGGAAGGTACACCATGGTTAGATATCTATTGATAATATTCATCATGACCTTGTTATCTATAGCATCTGCAGATAACAGTAAACAGCCTGTGCCTAATCAAACCACCTATAATGTTGATGATCCTAATTTTTGGGTTGGCTGGAAGCGCAATACATCTTTAGAAACATCTATTTTCGATTTAATCAAAGAGAATCGTTTAACTGCTCGCCAATTAGTCGATAAAGCGACAGAAGCCAATCCTGAATATGCATTTTATGTTGGCCTTCTCTATTACATTGGTTATCAAAGTTTTGATGGCGTTCCATTTCCAAGAAACCAGCTTAAATCTTTGCAGTACTTCAACAAAGCTAAAAGTGCTCAATACCTAATTCCTTATATTAATTACTATATCGGTATGATTTTATGGAATGGCTATGATGGCGTTGTTAAAAATAAAGAGCGCGCAAAACAATTTTTAAGTCATGCCGGTACACCTGAATCCTTTTTAGTTCTCGCAGCGATTAGCTACGATAATCCTGCTGAGCAATTAAATTGGTATAAACAGCTAGCTTATACAGGTGAATGGCGAGCAATGTTGACGGTTGCTCATTGGTACAATATCGGTAGAGGCACACAGAGAAATATCGGCGAAGCTTATTACTGGTATAGTAAAGCGTGCCATGAAAACATCTCATTTGCATGTGATCAACTAAAAAATTTCGATCTTTAAAACATTACAAATCAATCAGCTATAAATTATTTATCAAATTATCTGTGTTCAATAGAAAAAAGGGTAGCGAAATAAATAAAATACTGTAAAATCCGTTGACTCCTCATTTCCTTATGAGGATTTTTTTAGAGTTAAATTTATATTGGGTATTTAACTCGCACACAAGGGGGCAATAATTCTTTTGAATTAACGCGCATATTTATCTCTCTTTAAACACGCTTAGAAAGGCTGGGGAAATAAAGTTATGTTATCTAACTCACAAACGTTATCTCCTAACGTTACCAATAACGGCGCAGCAAGCTTGCAAAAAACATTAGTGCTTTGGCAACTTGTTATGATCGGTTTAGCTTATATGCAACCTCTCACTGTATTCGATACTTTCGGTATCGTAAGTGACGACACCGGTGGACACGTTCCAACCGCATATATCATCACATTAGTCGCTATGATGTTTACAGCGTTAAGTTACGGCAAGATGGTTCGTCGTTATCCTTCCGCTGGTTCAGCTTATACTTACACACAAAAATCCATTGATCCAAATGTTGGTTTTGTTGTGGGCTGGTGTACGCTACTTGATTATCTATTCAGTCCGATGATCAATATCCTCTTAGCCACTATCTATTTAAAATCACAATTTGGTGATATTAATGTGTGGTACTACGTTGTGCCATTGGCTGCATTGATGACTTACATCAATTACCGCGGTGTCGAAATCGTAGCAAGCTTCAATAGTATTATTGTTTTCTTCCAATTATTACTAATGGCTATCTTTGTTGTTTTATTAGTCAAGGGGTTATACTTTGATGGTGTTGGTGCTGCGACTTTAGCAAGCTCTAAACCATTCATTAGCCCTGAGATGTCGATTAGTGCTGTGGCAGCTGGCTCTGCAATTTTATGTTTCTCATTCTTAGGTTTTGACGGTTTAAGTTCATTATCTGAAGAAGCTAAAGATGCCGCTAAAGCTGTACCAAAAGCTATTTTCCTAACAACCTTGATTGGTGGTGTAATCTTTATATTCATCACATATTTCATGCAATTGTTCTTTGAAGGTTATGTATTCACTAACCCTGAAGAAAGCCAACCTGAAGTATTGTTATACGCAGGTGAACAATCCATGGCTGGTTATTTAGTGTTTGGTAAATATGTTGCAGCGACATTCTTTCAATCTATTGGTTTATGGTTAGCAATCTTTGCAGTATTTGCATCAGGCTTAGCAGCTCATACAGGTGTTTCTCGTATGATGTATGTAATGGGGCGTGACGGCATCTTACCTAAGAAAACATTTGGCCACATTAGCCCTCGTCATAAAACACCATCATTCAATATTTTAGTGGTTGGTATCGTTTCATTGAGTGCAGGTTTCTTTGATTTAGACTTTGCATTACATTTAGTTAACTTTGGGGCATT
>CANRJJ010000067.1 GCA_947630895.1 uncultured Wohlfahrtiimonas sp.
ATTGATTATTACGAAGCGATTGAGGGGTAAATAATGGAAATTATTAAAGCAATTATTTTTTATCCTCTCGTTTGGGCGCTTTTGAAAACGCTGGCGGTTATTTTGCCAGTGGTCATCGCTGTGGCTTATATGACATATGCAGAGCGTAGAGTCCTAGGTTTCATGCATGTTCGTTTAGGGCCTAATAGAGTTGGCCCATTTGGTTTATTACAACCATTTGCCGACTTGATCAAAATGGTATTCAAAGAATGGATCATTCCATCTGCTGCGAATAAAATTTTCTTCATCTTATCGCCAATCATTATTGTAACGACAGCATTTGCTGCTTGGGCAGTGATTCCTTTTGGTGAAGGTTTAGTGGGTGCAAATATTGATGCGGGTCTTTTGTACATTTTGGCAATGACTTCATTGGGTGTTTACGCAATTATCTTGGCTGGTTGGGCATCTAACTCAAAATATGCAATGTTGAGTGCGATCCGAAGTGGTGCGCAAGTAATCTCTTATGAACTTGCGATGGGTTTTGCATTGATCACTGTGATTATGTTGGCAGGTTCTTTGAACTTAACGAAAATCGTACAAGGTCAAGAAGGTATGAGCATCTTAAGATGGTACTTCATTCCTTTATTCCCAATGGCTGTTTTATATTTCATCGCAGGTGTTGCTGAAACGAACCGTGCACCATTCGATTTAGTTGAAGGTGAATCTGAAATTGTTGCAGGTTTCCACGTTGAGTATTCTGGTACAGGCTTTGCATGTTTCTTCTTAGCAGAATATGCAAACATGATTTTGGTGGCAGCATTGGCATCACTGTTATTCTTCGGTGGTTGGTTATCACCATTCGCAGGCATTCCAGGTTTAGAAAATATCCCAATTATTGGTGAAAATGGCATTTTCTGGTTGTTGATCAAAATGGCATTTTTCTTATTCACATACATTTGGTTAAGAGCAACTTTCCCACGTTATCGTTATGACCAAATCATGCGTTTGGGTTGGAAAGTGTTTATTCCATTATCAATTGGTTGGATATTTTTCGTAATCGCGTTATATGCTTTAGGCATTAACTATTGGTTTCAGTAGAGTAGGAATGAGCAATGTTTAAGAAATTAAAATCTATATATGCAACCTTCTCTTTATTAGAATTAAGAAAAGGCTTAGCGATTACATTTCGCTATATGTTTCGTCCAAAGATAACAATTAGTTATCCTGAGGAAAAAACTCCGCAATCTCCTCGTTTTAGAGGGTTGCACGCACTTCGCCGTTATCATAATGGTGAAGAACGTTGTATCGCATGTAAATTATGTGAATCAGCCTGTCCTGCACAAGCTATCAATATCGAATCAGAAGAACGCGAAGATGGTACACGCCGTACAACTCGTTATGATATTGACTTGTTTAAATGTGTTTTCTGCGGATTGTGTGAAGAGGCTTGCCCTGTTGACTCGATCGTTATGACGCGCACATTTGATTACCACATGGAAACTAAAGGTGACAATATCATGTGTAAAGAAAAACTATTAGCGTTGGGTGATCGTTTAGAGCCACAAATTGCTAAAGATCGCGCAGAAGACGCGAAATTTCGCTAAGGGGGCTGCAGATGTTATTAAAAATATTATTTTACGTCTTTTCACTGATCCTACTGTATGCAGCAGTACGAGTTATTACAGCTCGTAACCCTGTAACAGCAGTGATGCATTTGATTTTGTGCTTTGTGACAACAAGCGCATTGTGGTTACTCATTCAAGCTGAATTTTTAGGCTTAGCGCTCATTGTTATCTACGTGGGTGCTGTGATGGTTCTGTTCTTGTTTGTCGTTATGATGATTGACGTTTCGACAGAACTAGTGAAGCAAGGTTTTATCAAATATTTGCCACTCGGCATTATTCTAACTTTGATCATGATCGTAGAAATGGGCATGGTTTTGGTAGGCAAACAATCATTCTTCTTAGAAAGCCATCCCGCAGCAGTAGAAGTTGTATCCACAGCAGTTTCTAGTGAATACAGCAATACAGCAGTATTGGGTAGCTATCTTTATACTCACTATATTTATGCATTTGAAATTGTTGCATTGATTTTATTAGTGGGAATGATTGCAGCGATTAGCTTAACGTTACGTCCTCGTCGCAGCTACACAAGATTTATGCCAGTGAGCGAGCAATTGAAAGCTAGACCAGAAGAAAGATTAAAAGTGGTGAAAATGGAAACAGCGCAATGGGAAGCTTTGCCAGTAGAAACACCAACAGCTGAAAAAGGGGAGGGCTAAACATGCAGTTACTTGTAACCGATTATATTATGTTGGCCAGTACGGTTTTCTGTATTGGGATGGCAGGTATTTTCATTAATCGTAAAAACATTGTTGTATTGTTAATGTCGATAGAATTAATGCTACTAGCATCCAATATTCTATTTGTAGCTTTTTCTAAATTCTCAGGAAATTTCATAATTCCGGGAAGTGAAGATCCAGCTGGGCAAGTTTTCGTTCTATTTGTGCTGGCAGTTGCAGCCGCTGAGGTTGCGATCGGTTTAGCGATCTTGATTTTAGTCTATAGAAAACGACAAACGATAAATGTTGATGAAATGGATGAGTTAAAAGGATAATACAATGAAGACTATCTATTTATTAATCGCATTTTTACCGCTCATTGGCGCTGCAATTGCAGGGTTATTATGTCGAGTGATCTCTAACAAAGTTGCACATACCGTTACGATTGCATTAGTTGCTGTATCTGCTGCTTTGTCAGGTTATGTTTTGTACGTTCATGCAACGGGTCAAGTACCTACTTTTAATGGCAATGTCTATGAGTGGATGAGCGTTGGATCAATTTCTGTAGCTGTTGGCTTTTTAGTGGATAACTTAACAGCGCTAATGTTAGTCATTGTGACATTCGTTTCATTGATGGTTCACATTTACTCTATCGGCTACATGAAAGGTGATGAAGGCTATAACCGCTTCTTCAGCTATATTTCATTGTTTACATTCTCAATGTTGATGTTGGTAATGTCGAATAACTTAATGCAACTCTTCTTTGGTTGGGAAGCAGTAGGTTTAGTGTCATATTTGTTGATTGGTTTCTGGTTTAAAAGACCAACAGCAACATATGCAAACATGAAAGCATTCATTGTAAACCGCGTAGGTGACTTCGGTTTCATCGTGGGTATTGCAGCATTGGTTTATTTAACAGGCAACTTGCATTACGATGAAATCTTTAGCTCAGTTAGAACGAACAGTGGATTGTTATCACAAACTTGGAGTTTCTTAGGTACAGAGTGGAATGTATTAACTTTTGCTGCCATTTTCTTATTCATCGGTGCGATGGGTAAGTCAGCACAAGTTCCATTACACGTTTGGTTACCAGATTCGATGGAAGGTCCAACACCAATTTCTGCATTAATTCATGCGGCGACAATGGTTACAGCGGGTATCTTCATGGTTTCACGCATGTCACCAATCTTTGAATTATCAGATGCAGCGTTATCATTCATTATGATTATTGGTGCGATCACAGCATTGTTTATGGGTATTTTGGGTATTTTCCAAAATGACATTAAACGAGTTGTGGCGTATTCAACGTTATCACAGTTGGGTTATATGACAGTTGCATTGGGTGCTTCAGCATACTCAGCAGCAGTTTTCCACTTGATGACACATGCATTCTTTAAAGCATTATTATTCTTGGCGGCAGGTTCTGTCATTATCGGTATGCACCATGAACAAGATATGCGTTACATGGGTGGCTTGCGTAAGAAAATGCCAATCACATGGATTACATGTTTAATTGGTACTTTAGCGTTAACAGGTACGCCATTCTTATCTGGTTACTACTCAAAAGATGCGATCATCTTAGCAGTGGGCAACAGTGAATTATTCGGAAGTGGTTTTGCTTATTTTGCAGTGGTCGCAAGTGTGTTCATCACAGCATTATATTCATTCAGATTATATTTCTTAGTTTTCCACGGTAAAGCACGCTATAAAATCGATTCTTCATTGGGTGAGCATGATCATAAAAAAGGTTTCTTGGCGCATGAGCCACATGAATCTCCATTGGTTGTGACAGGTCCATTGATTCTATTAGCCATTCCATCATTATTAGTCGGTATGTTTGTTGCTGGTGATTTCATCACAGGTTCATTCTTGAAAGATGCAATTACTGTAAGTAGCGCACATGATGCAATGGCAAAAGTAGCGGCTGATTTCCATGGCTTTGTTGCGATGGGTCTTCATGGCTTTGTGACAGTACCAGTTTGGTTGGCAATTTTTGGTGCGCTCACAGCGTGGTATGTATATTTGAAAAATCCAAAATTGGAAGCTTCGTATACATCATCATTGGAACGTATCGGCTTAATGAATGTATTCACTAACAAATACTACTTCGATGATTTCAATCAGAAGTATATTGCAAACGGTGCGGTTGCATTGGGTGGATTCTTCTGGAAAAAAGTTGATGATCGTGTGATTGATCAAACTGCTGTATATGGTTCTGCTGCTTTAATGTCAAAATTAGGTGGCGTATTTAGAAAACTTCAAACCGGGTATCTCTACCACTCAGCCTATTTAATGGCATTCGGTGTGGTTGTATTGATGACTTGGGTAATCATTTTTAAATAAGGACATAATGATGAGTATCGAAAGTATGCCTTGGTTGAGTTTAGTTATTTGGATTCCTATCATCACAGGAATCGCGACATTACTAATGGGCGATAAAAATATTAGCCGTGTAAGATTTTTTGCATTGGCAGCAAGTATCGTGACATTAATTGTGTCATTGCCGTTGTATGGTTCATTTAACACTGAAACCTACGCAATGCAGTTTGTGGAATTGAAATCTTGGATTCCTATGTTAAACATCAACTACCATTTGGGCGTTGATGGTTTATCTATGCCATTTATCTTATTAACAAGCTTCATGACAGTTGTTGTTGTGATTGCAGGTTGGGATGTGATTACTTATAAACGCCACCAATATTTTGGTGCGTTTTTAATCATGGCTGGTTTGATGAATGGTGTATTTGCAGCAATGGATTCAGTATTGTTCTACGTATTCTTCGAAGCAATGTTGATTCCAATGTTCTTAATCATCGGTATTTGGGGTGGTCCAAATCGTGTTGTGGCAGCATTAAAATTCTTCCTATATACATTCTTAGGTTCAATTTTCTTATTGGTTGCTATTATTTATTTGTACCTTCAATCCAATGGTCAAACATTTGGCATAGAAGCATTCTCACACTTAGATTTAACATTATCACAACAAAAATGGTTGTTATTGGCATTCTTAGCTGGTTTTGCAGTAAAAGTTCCAATGTGGCCAGTTCATACTTGGTTGCCATCAGCTCACGTTGAAGCACCAACGGGTGGTTCTGTGATCTTAGCAGCGATTACATTGAAAATCGGTGGCTATGGTTTCTTACGTTTTATGATGCCAATCGTGCCTGAAGGTTTAGCATTCTTTGCACCTATGATCGTAGCGATGAGTATCATTGCAATTATCTACATCTCTTTTGTTGCTTTGGCACAAAAAGATATGAAAAAGTTAATCGCTTATTCATCAATTGCTCACATGGGATTTGTAACATTAGGCTTTGTATTACCGGTTGCGTTTGCAGAAGCAAGCTTGGAAGCTAACCAAATGGCGATTCAAGGCGGAATGATGCAGATGATCTCTCATGGTTTCATTTCAGCAGCGATGTTCTTATCCATCGGCGTATTGTATGACAGAGTTCATTCACGTGAAATCGCTGATTACGGTGGTGTAATTAATCGCATGCCAATCTTTGGTGCATTCTTCATCTTCTTCGCAATGGCGAACTCAGGTTTACCAGGTACATCAGGCTTTATTGGTGAGTTCTGGGTATTACTAGCGAGCTTCCATTACGGTATCTATATTACAATCGCAGTGGCAACTTCATTGATTCTAAGCGCGGCTTACAATCTATGGCTAACGAAGCGTGTAATTTTGGGTGAAGCAGTACATCAGCATGTTAAAGAGTTAAACGATATCAATTCTCGTGAATACTTCTTATTAGCAATTCTCGCAATATTTGTTGTTTTATTAGGTGTATGGCCAGCTCCATTGGCTAATGTGATGCAAGCATCAATTGATCACCTTTTAACAAATATCACAGTTATTGGTCAGCCATAGAAAGGATTAAATCATTATGAGCAGCGGATTAACTTCAATGGACTTTATTGCGATCTTGCCAGAAATCATTCTGACAATCGCGGTAATTGGCGTTCTATTAATAGAGTGCTTTAGTAAACAGAGTCGCATCATGACGATCCATCTTTTCAGTATGGCTTCAATTTTGGTGGCGTTTGTTGTTTTACTAACACTAGTACCTTTTGGTGCTGAGAGTCAGTATTTTTGGAACAGTGAAATTATTATCAATAGCACGAATACACAGCTGAAAAGTGCAATGTTATTGGTTGTATTATTGGGTTTAATTTACAGTTTTCCAAAATTGTCAGAAACAAACTTAAATCATTCTGAATATTATGTATTGATCTTGTTATCCACCATCGGAATGTTGGTTTTGGTATCTGCAAATACATTGTTAATGGTGTATTTAGGTTTAGAGTTGATGTCTTTACCGATGTACGCATTGGTTGCATTCAATCGTAAAGATGGAAAAGCAACAGAAGCAGCCATGAAATATTTTGTAATGGGTGCAATGGCTTCAGCTATCTTACTGTTTGGTATGGCTTTATTATATGGTGTGGGTCAATCTTTAAATTTAGAAACAATTGGTGCTGCTATGGTGGCGATTGCTTCTCAAAATTTTGATCAAAACCTTTTAATTTTAACGTTCTCATTGGTATTCATCGTAGTGGGTGTTGCGTTTAAATTGGGTGTTGCACCTTTCCATTCATGGGTTCCTGATGTTTATGAAGCAGCACCAGCACCAGTTGCAATGTTTATTGGTGCAGCACCAAAAATTGCAGCCATCAGCATGGGTTATTCATTACTAAAAGTTGCAGGTTATGAAGTGACATTGCAATGGCAACAAATGTTGGCAATCGTAATCATATTATCTTTCATCATTGGTAACTTTGTTGCGCTTCGTCAAACGAATTTACGCCGTATGTTGGGTTACTCTGCGATTTCTCATGCTGGTTTTATGTTGCTAGGTTTATTCGCAGGTACTGATAGCAATATCCCATCAGCGGCATATTTCTATGCAATTACTTATGCATTTACAACAACAGCAGCATTTGGCTTTATTTTGTTAGTTAATAAGAATGGTCAATCGATCCAAAATATTTCTGACTTAAAAGGCTTTGGTCGTCAGCACGCTTACTTAGGTATTTTAATGGCATTGATCATGCTATCAATGGGCGGTATTCCTCCTTTTGTTGGCTTCATCGCAAAATTCTTAGTATTGCAAAATGCATATAACGCGCATTACGGTTTCTTAGTAATCATTGGGTTATTGGCATCAGTTGTTGGTTTGTTCTATTACTTACGCATCATCAAAGTAATGTTCTTTGATCAACAAGAAGATAATGCAAATATCACGATTACTGAGTGCCCAGGTTCACGCACAATGTTTTCAGTGAATGTTTTCTTAATTGTATTGTTGGGTTTAGTGCCAACATTGATTATGTAAGGAAAAAGAAATGATTAAGATTGGTTTAGTATCTGTGAGTGACCGCGCAAGCCAAGGCGTTTATCAAGATGAAGGTATTCCTTCATTGAAAGCTTGGCTAGAAGCAACCATTACAACTCCTGTTGAATTTGTGGAAGCGCTCATTCCAGATACCCAATCTGAAATTGAAAAAACGTTGATACATTTAGTGGATGAAGCGAAATGTTCACTAGTATTAACAACGGGTGGAACAGGTCCAGCGATTAGAGATGTTACACCTGAAGCAACATTGGCTGTTGCAACAAAAGAGATGCCAGGGTTTGGTGAGCAAATGCGCCAAATTAGCTTGTATTATGTGCCGACGGCGATTTTATCGCGCCAAGTTGCAGTGATTCGTAATGAAGCATTGATTGTGAATTTACCAGGTAGACCAAAAGCAATTGAAGAGACTTTGGGTGGCGTAAAAAATGAAACTGGTGAAGTTATTGTTCACGGTATTTTTTCAGCCATTCCTTATTGTTTAGATTTGATCGGTGCACCTTTTATTGAAACAGATGAATCTCGATGCAAAGCTTTTCGTCCTAAGAAAAAGTAAGTGGGCGATATGCTAGGGCAAGTGGAATTAAATAATGCTCTCCTTATTTTGATAGGGGGAGCTTTTCTTTTGGGTGCTGTATTTGCAGCGATTTTTAGTGCATGGAAAACCGCACAATTAAGAGCTGAATATAACTATTTACAAGTTGCCTTAGAGAAAAAAGAGAGCGAGTTTGATCATATTTTTGATGAAGCTAAAAAATTTGAAAGCCAGTTTCATCATGTAGAAATGGCAGAGGCTCGTTTACGCAGTGATTATGAAAATGCAAAATTGACCATTCAGCGATTGAATGATTCACATAGCCAATTACAACAAACTAACCAAGAGCTAATACAGCAAATTAAGCAAGTGGAAACAAAGGCTCATAATGGTGAGAAAAATTTAGAAAGAGCGATCGCCAATATTCAAGCTGCGAAAGAGATCATTGATGATTTGCGCAGTCGCTTACAAAATTTTGAACAATTGCTGATGGTGAAAGATAAAGAGTACAAACATCTTTTAGAAGAAAATCAGCAATTAGAACTAGAAGCAACGAAGATCAATACTTATATCGAAGAGCGCGAGGCATTTTTTGATTCGCAAATATTACAGTTGCAAGAAAATAAAGTAGCGCTCACGACAGAGTTTGAAAACCTTGCCCATAAAATTTTTGAAGAAAAAAGTAAAGTTTTTAAAGAGAGTAATCAATCAGGTTTAGAGACTTTATTGCAACCTTTTAGAGAGCAGATTGAAGGTTTT
>CANRJJ010000068.1 GCA_947630895.1 uncultured Wohlfahrtiimonas sp.
AACTCACGAACGGTTTAACCCGTTGCCGGTTTTCAAGACCGGTGCCTTCAACCACTCGGCCACACCTCCAAAAGAGAAGAGCATTATAACGATAATTTATGATTATGCAACCCCTTTGCAATAATAAATTTTTATCCAAAATTATTATGTACAAAATCGATTAAATAAATATATACTATTACCCTTAAAACATACTAATAATATATGTTTGGTATATTTATTTGATGCATTTTCAAAAAAGGGTTAATAATGTCTACAATTAAAAATGATTACTTAGTCATCGGAAATCGCAATGCACCTGTGCAAATTGAAGTGTTTTTAAATTTCGCATGCCCATATTGCGCCTCTTTTTATGAGTTGGTTGATACGGTATTGCCACAGTATTTTAAAAACGACCAAGTCACACTAATCGTAAAACATTATGATAAACCTAGAGAGATGCTATTACCTGGTACTTTGATCAATGCAAACTTAGATTATTCAAATCCTCAAAGAACATTAGAAATAATCAGCGAGCTTTTTAAAAACCTAGATACTTGGGATAAATTTTCAAACTTAGAGATCAAACAATACATCACTGATAAATATGGCCTAAAAGAAGAGTTTTCAAATATTGATCGCAGCCTATTAATCACCGCAGAAGCCATTGAACGCAATGTAAAAATGGTGCCAACCGTATTTATCAATGATCAAGAATTTCAATATCCACGTGAAATTTTTGCTGATGAATTTGTACAAGTCATAAATCAAGAACTACAAAAGAAGGAAAAATAAATGAAACTATTCACAAAAGCACCATATCTAATTTTAATCAGCTCTTTTTTATTATTGCTCACTGCATGTGGAGAAAAAGAAGTTGCTGCGAAATCTACAACAGCGGAAGGTACTGAACCTAAAAAAGTCTTAAAAGTTGGCGCTACAGCCATGTACCCTCCTTTTGTATTTGTTGACATTGATGGCGTTCCAAAAGGATTTGACGTAGATGTTTTAACGACAGCTGCAAATGCTATCGGCTACGAAGTAGAATGGAATTTTGCAGAGTTCTCTAGTGTTTTTGGAATGTTGGATGCTAAAAAAGTAGATATCATCGCAAGCTCAACTGCAATTACCCCCGAACGCTTAGCAAAATATGATTTCTCAGATCCTTATTTCTTCTCTGGGACATCATTAATTGTACGTGAAGATAACAATTCAATTAACAGCTTAGATGACTTAAAAGGTAAAAAAGTTGGCGTATTACTCGGTAATACTATGCATAGTTTCTTAGAAGACTGGAACTCAAAAAATGGCAATGAAATCATTATCACTCCATATCAAGATGGCATGGGGGCATTCAATGAAGTTGCGTTGGGTCGTGTTGAAGCATTCATCGATGTAAAAGTTACAGCGGCTGCTCGCTTAAGAGACGAAGGTTTACCTTTAAAATTCTACAGTGACAAAAATATAGAGAACCATGACTTTGGATTCCCTGTTAGACGTGAAGCTGAGAACAGAGAATTTTTAGCAGCTTTAAATGCAGAAATTAACAAGCTGCATGAAAACGGCACAATCAAAGAACTCTCTGATAAATGGGCTCCAATCGACATTTATATTCCACATGAAAAATAACTCGATGGCTGTTATGCAATTAAATTTTGCATAACAGCGCAAGCTTTCCATCTTTTAGAAACATCAAAGTGAGGCAACATGAATTTTGATTTCCCCTATCTAATCGAGATATTCCCTCGAATTTTAGATTTTCTCCCCATAGTGTTATACATCGGCACCTTATCATTTCTATTCGCGATTCTTGTGGGCTTGTTTTTTGCAGTATTGATCAACGCTAGAATTCCCATCATTTATCAAATATTAGTTGTGATCATCTCTTACTTCCGAGGTGTACCCACACTCATACAAATCTTCATTTTCTATTTTGGTTTACCTCAGCTCTTCCCTTCTTTCAGTGCAATGAATGCTATCGCTGCAGTTATTTTCACGCTCAGCATTAAAAATGCCGCATATTTATCAGAAGTATTCCGCTCTGCTTTCATCGCGGTAGACAAAGGTCAATTTGAAGCATGTGCAGCCGTTAATATGTCTAAATGGCAAGGCTTTCGCACAATCATTCTTCCACAAATGTTGCGTGTAGCCATCCCTTCTCTCGGCAACTATTACATCATGATGATTAAAGAAACATCTTTAGCATTCACAATTGGCGTAATTGATATGCTTGCCCGTGCAAAATTAGAGTCAGCAATGACATATAAATTCCTCGAAGCTTACCTTGCTGTTGGCTTAATTTACTGGGCAGTAACACTCATTCTTTCTTATTTACAATCAAAATTGGAGCACTACATAGAGCGCCCTTATGTTAAGGAGAGCACTTAATGATTAAAATTCAAAACCTTCATAAAAGCTATGGCGACACACATATTCTAAAAGGCATTAACTTAGAAATTCAAAATGGTGAAGTTTTAGCAATTATCGGCCCTTCTGGCTCAGGAAAATCAACACTTTTACGTAGCATTAACTTTTTAGAGAAAGCTGAAAAAGGCATTATTCACATTGACAATGAAGAGATCAATTTAGAGAAACATCGTAAGTCAGACATTGCTAGAGTTCGCGCTAAAACGGGTATGGTTTTTCAAAACTATAATTTATTTAAAAATAAATCAGCCTTACACAATATTTCTGAGCCATTGCGATTAACAAAAAAAATCTCACGAGTAGAGGCTGAAAAAACAGCAGAAGAGCTATTGGATGAAGTTGGCCTACGTGGTAAAGAGAAAAACTTCCCTGTTATGCTTTCTGGTGGTCAGCAGCAACGAGTTGGCATTGCAAGAGCTTTGGCGCTAAATCCTTACGTTATTTTATTTGATGAGCCCACTTCGTCACTCGATCCTGAACTTGTCGAAGAAGTGCTGAATGTGATGAAAGCTGTCATCGCCAAAGGGCAAACCATGATCATCGTGACTCATGAAATGGAGTTTGCCAAAGAAGTGGCTGACCGCGTTATTTTCATGGCGGATGGTCACATTATCGAAGCAGGAACACCTGAAGAAATTTTTGAAAAACCTCAAAACGAGAGAACTCAGAGATTCTTGAAAAATTATCTCTCTCTTCACAATATGTACGGAGATGGCATTTAAATGAAACGTTTCACAAAACTATTTTCGCTAATGAGCATCACTTGTTTAGCGCTATTTATCAGCGCTTGTAGCGATAATAACAAAGAGCAACAAGCGACAAATTCATCCGCTGAAAATAATCAAAAAGTTCTCACAGTAGGATCATCTGGCATTTATCCACCGTTCATTTCCGTTGATGTTAATGGCAATCCTCAAGGATACGATGTTGATGTATTGAATGCTGTTGCTGATGCTTTGGGCTATGACATTCAATGGGAGTTTGCTGAGTTTTCCGGCGTATTCGGCATGCTCGATGCTCATAAGATTGATACTGTTTCTAACTTAATTGCCATGACAGATGAGCGACGTGCAAAATATGACTTTTCTACCCCTTACGCTTACTCAGGTGCAACTTTAGTTGTGCGAGAAGATAACGATACGATTAATAATATTGAAGATCTCAAAGGTAAAAAAGTTGGCGTTTTACTCGGTAATAACCTGCATCACTTCTTAGAAAAATGGAATCAAGAAAATGGCAATGAAATTATCATTACGCCTTATCAAGATGTCAGCGGTACTTATAACGAAGTTGCACTTGGCCGATTAGATGCTTTTATTGATGTCAAAATCACCGCTGCTTCTCGTATTCGCAATGAAGGCTTGCCACTTAAACTCTATGGCGAAGATTATTTAATT
The DNA here is from genome assembly GCA_947630895.1 of uncultured Wohlfahrtiimonas sp. Taxonomy (GTDB): domain Bacteria; phylum Pseudomonadota; class Gammaproteobacteria; order Cardiobacteriales; family Wohlfahrtiimonadaceae; genus Wohlfahrtiimonas. The sequence continues at coordinate 3,804 of CANRJJ010000068.1, forward strand.
AACTTTGACTACGGCTTCCCTTTTGTTCGCTCTGAAAGTAATCAAGAATTTTTAAACGCATTCAGCGCTGAGATTCAAAAACTTCAAGACAGCGGAAAACTGAAAGAATTTTCTGATAAATGGAGCGCAATTGACGTCACCATTCCACATTAACCCCTTATTTTTCATTCACACTCAAAGGATTATAAAATGTCTCAAATTAAAAATGATTATTTAGTGATCGGCGATCGCAATGCACCAATACAAATCGAAGTATTCTTAAACTATGCATGCCCACATTGTTCTGTGTTTTATGGTTTTGTTGATACTTTATTGCCACAATATTTTGATAAAAACCAAGTTGCACTCATTATCAAACATTATGACAAACCAAAAGCACCTCTACTCAATGGCACACTCATCAATTTATATTTAGATTACACGAACACGGAAAAAACATTAGCAACCATTAAAGATCTATTTAAAAATTTCTCCACATGGAAACAGCTTTCTGACATCGAATTGAGAAATCATTTAACCAATGAATATGATTTAAAAGAAGAAGCAATCAATACTGAGCGTAGCCTTTTAGTGACAGCAGAAGCAATTGAACGTAATGTAACTGGTGTACCGACATTATTCATTAATGGTGAACGCTTCGATTATCTACGCGATAACTTTGCTAAAGACTTCGAAGAAGCCATTCAGACAAAGTTAAAATAATTTTTCTATAAAAAAAGCTCCAAATTTTGGAGCTTTTTTTGTTATGGAATAATCAATAATGTTCCCACTGGAACTCGTAACTGATTATTGGGCAATCCATTTGCTTTCAATAAATTCGCCACAGAAACCTTATATTTCTTAGCAACATCTGCCAAAGATTCACCTCTATTCACAGAATGCTGTCTAGTTGCCGTACTCACTCTAGGTGCAACAGCTTGAGGCGATCCTTGCGACTCTAAACGTAATTCAGGAAATACTACCCCTTGCGGAGCACTTTCTAAATTAACTTTAGGCGGCGTGCTGTTTACTTTCGGTGGATTTGGAATGGCTGTAATCGTAGGCTGACCGACTGGCATAGGCGTTGTTGACTGAGGTGCCCCTGTCGTGACTGTGCTATAAACCAATTCTGTCGCAGGTCGTTTTTTAAAATATGCCAAAATGCCTTTCAACATATCATCCGCCAATTTATTTTGATGCGAAGCTGATTTTAATTTTTTCTCATCACTCACATTAGAAATAAATCCTGTTTCTACTAACACCGATGGAATATCTGGCGCTTTCAATACGGCAAAGTTTGCGCGCTCAACATTCTGCTTATGCAATTTCGTATCACGCTTCAATTGACTCAAAATCTGCTTACCTAATTCAGCAGATGACTCGATCGTTGCATCTTGAGAAATATCCAGCAACATTGAAGCAATCGCATTATCTTTGTCAGACATTTTTACGCCTGCAATCAAGTCTGATCTATTCTCTTTCTCAGCCAATAATCTTGCTGCTTCACTTGATGCACCACTTGTAGACAATACATAAACTGATGCGCCCCAAGCCGAACGATTTAATGCAGCATCAGCATGCACGGACACAAACATATCTGCTTTTTGTCGTCTTGCGATTAATACTCGTTCTCTTAATGGAATAAAGCGATCCGTATCACGAGTCATCACTGCACGCATTCCAGGTTGCTTATTAATTTTATCGCGCAATGCCTTAGCAATGCTCAATACAACATCTTTCTCACGTGTTTTATTCGGACCAATCGCCCCAGGATCTTTACCACCATGCCCGGGATCAATCACGATAACAACATTTTTCTTCGGAACTTGTTTTGCAATCTGAATGGTTTTTTGCTCAGAAACCATTGATTCTGTTCCTGAAATAATCGCACGATCTTGAGAAACCGCATTACCACTTTGGCTGATCAAAATTACCAATTCATAGCCATTTTTGCCTTTTACTAAAGCGGTTGAGCCAGGCACTGATTTAGTTAAATCTACAACAATCCTCAAATCCGTACCTTGTTGTGTACCTAATCGCACACCACTCACGCTTCCACCACGAATGGGTAACTGTTGCACTTTTTGACGCAGCTGTGCTTTAGGGATATCCACCACTAAACGCGGCGGACTATCCAATCGAAAGCTTGTAAATGTAGTTTTCTCATTTAATGGGAAAACAATCCTCAAGTTTCCATCAGGTGTTGTTGTGCTTGATGCTGTACCAACCAGTGTTGCTGCATTAGCAATACCAAGTGTGACAATAAAAAAGACAAAGGCAATGATTGATCGCCATACTTTTAATGATGAATAAAACATAATTAGTCTAAAATTCCTTGATAATTTTCTATCAAATCGATAGTTTCAGGATGATCCGGATACACCGCATCTAATCTTTGAAATAAATTTTTCGCCTCTTTAATATTCCCTTCTTCAACTAAAAGAGCAATATAATGAGCAATCACATCAGGTTGTTTCAATCGATTATATGCAGGCCATAAATACTTTCTAGCTTCTGTATAATTTTTTTCTTTAAAATATCCCCAACCAATACTGTCCATAATGGCAGGCTCTTCAGGAGATATTTCAATCGCTTTTTTCAAAAACTGCATTGCATATTGTAATTCTTTAGCATTTTTCGCAGACTCTAACATAACATAGCCATAACCATTCAATGCCAATGAATCTCTTGGGTTTTTCTGTATCCAAGATAACATCAACTCTTTAAGCTGGTCATATTGTTTCATTTCTTGATAAGCCATAGATTTATAATATGTATAGATGAAGAGCTCATGATTCGTCATCACATCTAAAATTTCAGCATAAGGCAATAAGAGTTGGTAATCGTAAGATTTTTCCAACATATCCAATTGCTGATTGTACAAATACTCAACTCTGTCAGGAAAACGGCTACGCAATTCATCGAAAATAGCAAAGAAAGTACCATAAGCCTTTTTGCGCAATGACAAATCTGCTTCTGCTAATAAGCGCACAACTTGGATATCAATCACATTCACGCTTGGCACAACATCATACAATTCACCTAATCGCCCTGTTGTTCTCGCAAAGTCAGCCAATTTGAATACAACACCCACATAATCGCCTTTAAGTGCGATGATTTTTTCAATGCTGAGGTGCGCAATATCATTATTTCTCAATGCAAAATTCAAAAATGCAATATTGCTATAAACTTGTGCATTATTTGGGTTTTTATCTAATAAATCTTCTGCATATTTCAATGCATCGACAAAGTAAAATTCTTGAATTAAAGCTTGCAAATATTCTAATTGAATATTGACATCTGATGATTGATCAGCGGCTTTTTTCAAAATTTCCAATCCTTTATCTGATTGGTTCAATAAAGTGTATGCATACATTAATAGTGAGTAATTAACGGCATTTTTACCATCTTTTGCAATAACCTTTTCTAGGTGTTTAATCGCCTCTGAATAATAACCATTATCAACCAATAAACTCGCTAATAATGGCGTCACTGCTGTTGAGTAATCGTTCATTTGGGCAATTTTATTGTATATTTGCAAAAATGCTTTGGGATCAATTTGCCCCTTTAACTCTCTATAAATAAAGTGAAAACCATTATCTTTTGTCGTTTCATAATGCAAATGCGCAATCTGATTCATCACCATTGCTGCTTTGTCATAGCTGTTTAAACGTACATACAAAATTGACTCAAAGAGTAAAGCCTCAATATTATTCGGCTCAGCTGCCAATATTTTACCGATGTAAGATAACGCTTTGACATAATCTTCATTGGCATAAGCTAAACTAAACTGTTGTCTTAATATGCAAGGAATCTTTTGATTTTGAGTGATTTTTTCTAAATATTTTGTCGCAGCCGCCAAATCATTGCGCTGTATAGCCATTTCACCAAGCAAAAAGTTAAGCATAGTACTGTCTTCATCAATTGTCTGAGCATGCGCAGGAAGCAACATGGCATTAAAACTAATGACAAGACTTAATATAATTTTTTTTATCATAAAAGCTTTCATCCTTTCAGCGATTTCTGCGTAATTCTACACTAAAAAATGTGGTTATACCTACGCTTGTTATTTTCTTTACATATCCCCTATAGCATTCTAGAAAATAACCCGATATGATCGATCACTATGCATGAAAATTAATATTAAAACTGGAGACGATAATGACAAACAGAATCGCCCTATTTCTATCTGGCTCAGGCTATTTGGATGGCAGTGAAATTACTGAAGCAACTTCTTTGATAATTGCTCTATCAAAGTATGGCATCGCTGTTGATTTTTTTGCTCCCAATAGAAACCAATCTGACGTTGTGAATCATAATACGAACCAAGAGTCGTCAGAATCTAGAAATATTTTAATTGAATCTGCACGCATTACTCGCGGCAACGTATTACCACTCGATGAATTTAACGCTGAATTATATAACGCAGTTGTATTACCAGGTGGATTTGGTGCAGTTAAAAATTTCACGACTTTTTTACAAGATGGTCACAATGCACAATTACACAGTGACATTAAAAAAGCATTAGAAAATGCGATTTTCCATAAACTATGGATTGTCGGTATTTGTGCTGCCCCGTTAGTTATTGCATTAGCCTTAAGAGATTTAAATATTGAAAACTCAACCCTCTCTTTTGGTGATCAAAATAACTCAGCGGACTTCATAAATGCCCTCAATCACTGGAAAATCAAACACGCTGAGACAAAAATTGATGAACATCACATTGATTATCATAATAAATTAATAACAAGTGGTGCTTACATGTTCCATGATGCATCTCCTTATGATATATATATTTGTTCGGACATTATTATTAAAGAATTATCAGAGCAGTTAACGAATTATTAAGTTGGAATAAATTAGCACATGAAACGTTTGAATATTGGTATTTTAGGGT
>CANRJJ010000069.1 GCA_947630895.1 uncultured Wohlfahrtiimonas sp.
CTGCACAATGCTTCCACGCTAATTTCCATGTATGGATATAACGGCAAACCTGTTAATAAATTGTGCAACTCTTCATTGCTTTCAACATCAAAAATAGAGATGTTTTTGTACTGACCAACGACTCTCCAAATGTGTCGCCATTTTCCTGATTGTTGCAATGATTGCGAATAGGCTTTTTCAGTCGCCAAAATCTTTGCTTTCTCATCCTTATCCATAGACTCAGGAATGTTTACGGTCATCTCAACTTTAAATAGCATTTCTCTCCTCCTTATCGATTTATGCTTTTATTGACGTTTGTAATGCTTAACTTTGTCCTCATCTAACTCCATGCCTAAGCCTGGTTTATCTGATACTTTCACGCCATAATCAGAATATTCCAATGGCTCAACCACGATGTCATCTTTCAGCAATAAAGGACTAAATAATTCTGTACCCCACTCTAATTTAGGTAAAGTTGAATATGCTTGAACCGCTGCGCTCGTTGAAATTGAACCTTCCAACATCGTGCCGCCATATAAGCCAATACCAGCAGCTTTCGCGATATTTGCCAATTCTAGTACGGAATAAATCCCACCTGATTTTGCTGTTTTCAATGCAAATGCACGAGCGCCTGCAATTTTGGCAATGTTAAAACCTTCATAAGGCAAACCAACAGATTCATCAGCAAGAATTGGAATGTTAAATCTTTGACTCAAGCGAGCTTGCGCTTCGATTTCATTTGCGGGTAAAGGTTGCTCGACCAAATCAATGCCTGCATCCTGTAACAATTGCATACCTATAATCGCTTGTGCCTCTGTCCATGCTTGGTTAACGTCCACTGTTACCATGCTGTCATCGCCCAATGCTTTTTTAATCGCAACCACATGTGCAACGTCATCTTTCACGCTACGGCGACCAATTTTTAATTTGAAATCTTTGTGACGACCTTTAGCGATCATCTCTTTTGCTTCTTCGATATCTTTTTGTGTATCACCACTTGCCAATACCCAAAGTACAGGCAGATGATCAACAACTTTACCACCCAATAACGATGCCACAGAAACATTCAAAATTTTACCTTGAATGTCTAACAAGGCTGTTTCTACTGCATTTTTTGCAAAGAAGTTACCACGCACATTTTTAGCAACAATTTCTCTTAACAACTTAACCGATGCCACTGATTTACCAATTAATAATGGCGCAATGTATAAATCAATGGCTAACTTCATTCCTTCTGGGCTTTCTGGGCCATAGCTCAAACCACCGATTGTTGCAGCTTCACCTAAGCCCACAACACCATTTTCAGAATAGACTTTAACAATCACAGAACTTTGTACCGTCATTGTTGTCATGGATAATTGATGTCCACGAATCGTTGGTAAATCCACGATAAATGTTTCAATTCTTGCAATATGATCATTCAAGAGAGCTGTACTCACGCTATTTTCCTCACAATATTTGATTAAGCAATTTGGCCGTTCAACCAAGAAACTAACAGTTCATTAAATTCCTGTGATTTCTCTACTGAAGGTACATGTCCAAGCGACATCACTTTTAAAGAAGTGTTCAATAACTTAGCCAAGCTTTGCATATTTTCTAATGGCATTGCAGGGTCTTCATCACCCGCAACACAGATCACTGGCACGATAGAAATTGTGTCTTGTAAACGATCCGTTGCAGACCATTCACCCAACGCTTCGCACAATTGCGCATAAGCTTCATTATTCAAATTCGCTAAAGAGTTCTGCCAGCCCTTGATAATGTCAGGATTGCTATCGATATAATCATTCGCAAACCAACGAAGAACGATATTTTTTCCAACTTCTTCCAAACCTTCATTGCGAACTTTTGCCGCTCTATCTTGCCAAAATTCTTCACTGCCAATTTTGTGGCTAGTGTTAGTCACCATTAAACCTTTTAAAGAATTTGGATAGGATAATAAGAGTTCTTGACCAATCGCGCCGCCAATCGATGTGCCAACGTAGAAAAATCTGTCATATCCTAAGCTAAGCGCAAGATCTTTCACCATTGTCGCAAGATTTAAGATGCTGATATTTAATTTTTCTGAATTGTGCTGACTTTGTCCATGACCTGGCAAATCAATCGTTAAAACATCAAAGTCATTCTTTAATGCTTCAACAGTTTCTGCCCATACGCTATTGTCCATACCTAAAGGATGAACCAATACAATCAACTCTTTTTTTACTTGAGCACACGTCAACTCAAAGTAAATTGTATCTAAATACAACTTCCCCTTCATTCCTCTCTCCATTTTCTTTTTTATCAATGTTCGTCATGCGAACACTTTGTTCTTATATCGAACATGTGTTATTATTCTCATATCATTTATTTGTTGTCAAATAATTTAATGCACTAAATAATATGCACTCTAAAACTCGAGGTTATATAGACTAAATGCAGAAGAATATCTTGGAAGGAATTGCGCCTTTTTTGGATCAATATTCAGAAGATCCTGACTTTATCAGTGCTTTTGCACGTGGTTTAATTATTTTTGAAACACTATCAACTTGTAACAAACCACAAACAATGTCTGACATTTCAAAAATGACAGGCTTTCCAAGAGCTAGCGTGAGACGTGGTTTATATACTTTAGTGCAATTAGGCTATGTCAGTCAGGACGATAGATACTATGAGCTAACTTCTAAAATATTAGGTTTAGCGCATGATTATATTAACTCTCAAAATCTACCTTCCGCTGCACAACCAATTTTAGAAGAAATCACTAAACAACTCGATGAAGCTTCTTCAATGGCAGTTTTAGTACAAAACGAGATCATCTATATCGCGCGCTCATCTGAAAATACTCAACGAATTATGTCTAATACATTGACTGTTGGCAGCCATTTGCCTGCTTATTGTACTTCAATGGGCAGAGTATTATTGGCAGCAGAAGCGTTAGAAAAACAGCAGGAAATATTAAAACAATCAGGCATTAAGCAGCACACCGAAAATACCATTACAGACATTGATGAAATTTTGCATGAGCTAGAACTTGTGAAAACTCAGGGCTATTCCATCATTAATCAAGAATTAGAAATTGGTTTGTGCTCTATTGCTGTGCCTGTTAGCGATAAAACAGGGAAAATTATTGCTTCCATCAATGTCAGCACACAGTCATTTAAAAATAACTCAGATGAGATGATTGCTAACTTCCTACCCACATTACAAAAATCAGCTAAAGTTTTATCGACATTTTTATAATTTATCGTTCTCTTAGTGCTTCTTTAACTCTTCCAAAAGGCTTCATGAGATAGTCAAAAATGCTTTTTTCACCAGATTTGATGTCTACCACAGCAATCATTCCTGGCACAATTGAATATAACTCTCCTGTTTTTTTATCTTGGAGCGAATCCGATTCAGTTTGTATGAATACTCGATAATAAAAAACTTCAGGCTTTACTTCATCTTGAATTGTATCTGGAGAAATCACTGCAACTTTCCCATCTAAACCACCAAAAATAGAATAGTCATAAGCTGTGATTTTTACTTTTGCCTCTTGACCTGGATAGATATAAGCAATATCCCTAGGAGACATTCTCGCTTCTATTAACAGTTGATCATCCAAGGGCACTATTTGCATCAATTCCCCATTCGGAGGAATGACACCACCACGCGTTGTTAACATCACATCTTTAACTATGCCTTTAACAGGTGATCGTAGCGTTAAACGCTCTAATGAATCTGAACGTCCTTTAATAACCGATCCTAGCGATTCTGCTTCTGCCTGCAAACTATTTAATTCCTGACGTGCTTCTACCAAGTATTCTGATTTCGTATCCTCAATTTTTGATTCTAATTCTACTTTTTGTCTTTCTAACTTTAAAACATCAACATTACTAGCAGCACCTTGTTTCGCTAATTTTGTTGTTAGTCTCAGTTCTTCCGTCACTAAATCCAAGGCTTTTTGTAGACCTTTAATCGTTGAGGATAGCGCTGATTTTCTAGTTTTATATAATAAAGTTTCTGACCATATCAACGATGGATAATCTTTTAATTCATCTGAAAATTCTAAATCAGCATTATTCACTTCAGCAATTAAACGGGCAATACTTGCCGATGCGGCTCGATACTTTGTAGCTGTTTCTTCAACAGTCGCTTCTGTTTTTGTCAGGTCTAATTGAGCTAATATCTGTCCTGGCTCAACAATATCTCCTTCACGAACATAAATCTCAGAAATAATCCCACCTTCTAATGATTGAATAACCTGCTCTCTAGAAGTAGGCACGACAGTACCCATTCCTGTAGATACTTCAACAATCACTGCAAAATACGACCAAATTAAAAAGATAACTAAAAATGCTAATGTGATCCAAATAATCCGTAGAGATTTTACGATTTCAGACTCATCAGCTTGGTCACTGTACATCTTTTTATCTTCTTGATAATCCAATAATGGGGGTTGCTTTTTATTTATACGATTACTCATTTATTCCCCACCCTATTTCGCTTTACTAGATAGTTTTGCTAACGCAATATTTTTTGGTTCATCCAGCAAAATTTTCCCATTATCAATCACAAGAATACGGTCCACAATATTCACAACATTCATTTTATGCGTGGCAATAATCATTGTTTTGTCAGCACCCCAAATATTCAAAGATTGAATAAATTGCTTTTCAGTCACATCATCTAATGATGCTGTTGGTTCATCTAACAATAAAATTTGTGGATTTCTGATAAGAGTACGCGCTAGAAGCAAAGCTTGTTTCTGCCCACCGGACAAACCTCCACCTCCTTCAGAAATAACATAATCTAATCCTGTCGGAATTTTTCGTACAAACTCTATTGCTCCTGTAATTTCCATAGCTTTTAATAAATCATCATCTGTTGCTCTTGGCGCACCAAGCAGTAAATTTTCTCGAATAGTACCGTGAAATAAACTCGAATTTTGGCTCATCAAGCCAATATCTCGACGAACATCAGCAGGATCAATGTGAGATAAACTCACATTATCTAAACTGACAATACCTTTTTTAGGCTCTAGTAATCCTGACAATACTTGTAACAACGTCGATTTACCTGCACCATTTCTACCTAAAATTGCGATGCGCTCGCCTGGTTTGATTTCTAGCTGTTTTATTTCTAACGCTGATTGAGAACTTTCAGTCCCATAAAAAAAATCAGCATTTTTAATGATGTAATGGCCATTTATCATTGTCTTATGAATTTTTTTACTACCTTCAGGATGATCTACTGGCAATTCCATCAATTGATTAATGCCATGATAACCTGCTTTAGCTTGCTGCCAGCGACTTAATACTTGCGTTAAACTAGCCATGGGGGCAATCATTCTTCCACCTAAGATAGATGCTGCGATTAAAGAACCCGTCGATAATCCGCCCTCCATCACCATAGGTGCACCAAATAAGACAATCACTACAAATGCTGCTGTTTGTACGCTTTGTGTCCAACTCATTAAAGTACTAACCAAAGACCTTAATCGTAAATTAACTTCTGCAGATACTGAGTTATACCCATTCCATTGGTACTGAAATCGCTGTTCAGCTTGCAATGTTTTAATGTCTTCATTGCCTTGTATCGCTTCAACTAAAACAGCATTGCGCAAAGAGCTTTCTCTCATTGCTTCATTCGCCATAGCACGCAATTTTTTTTGTGCAAATAATCCAGGCACAACCATTAAAATGACAGCCACAATTGGCACCCAAACTAGGCTTCCTGCCATGTACCAAAACACCAAACAAAATAGTAAAAAGAAAGGAACATCTGCAAATGCTGTCACTGTTGTGGATGTTAGCATTTCACGTACGCTATCTAACTCACGTATCTGTGAGATAAAAGTTCCTGTAGATTTTGGTCTGTGGCTATTTTTAATCCGTAAAGCATGACCAAAAACTCTATCTGAGATTCTGAGATCTGCTCGCTTTCCTAATAAATCAATAACTTTCGTTCTCGTTTTTCTAATCACAAAACCGAAAATTATTGCAATGACGACCCCACTGAATAAGACATAGAGCGTTGGATAAGATTCTGCAGGAATAACACGATCATAAACTTGTCGAGTAAATAAAATACCCGATAAAGCTAAAATATTAACCACAAATGATGCGATAAAAATATGGCTATATGGCTTCCAATCTCTTAAAACTAGTTTTTTAAACCATTCTGGATCATGAGGTTGAATATAATCATCTATTCTTGAATCTTTAACTGTTTTAGAAGGTCGTAAAACAATTGCTAAACTGACATTTTCTAATAAATCATTGATACTAATTTGGCTTTCAAGACCAGCATCTCCACTGTAGAGAACACCAATATTACCTTCTTGATCAATTGTTTCTAGAACGGCAATTTCACCCGTTGTAAATTGAACAACTAACGGTAAGCGCCAGACAGATAAATCACGTTCAGCTAATTGAATAACATTAAAATTTAAACCTGCTTGCCTCGCAATTCCTCTTAAGACAGTGCTAATGTTTTCTTCTTGAAGCCAATGACTCATTAGCAATATATTCTCTTGAGAAACGTCTATCCTGTAGTGATTAGCCACCCTAACAATAGCTTCAATCCAATCACTATAATCGGAGCTTATGAATACTATATCTACTTTCTCCAAAATCAATTCCTATATTATCTGTACTGATAAATTTAATGATTCATGATTAGCAAATCAGTAAATTTATCAATATATGTAGAATCATATAAAAATACTGGGCTACTTAAAGCCCAGTACTCGATTTTATTGCTTTATGATAGAACTAAATCATCGTTGTCTTTTGATCCAATAAATCATCTAAAGGATCTACAACAGCCTGTGTATCTACTGAGTTTGAATTCACTTGCATTGCATCATTCTCGCTAGTTACCACAAAGCTTTGCTCTTCTTCCTCTTCTATAAAGAATGTAATGCCATTTTCTTTATCTGTCGAAATGACATCATCTAAAGTTAAGGCAAAAAGCTTACTATCCTCAGTATCATCCAGAGATAAGGATTCTATATTTGACAGATCAACCATTTCACTTAGTGCCATGACTCCTTCAACCTGCCAAGTAATACCTTGTAATAAGGCGTTCATATCAGTTGCTTCAACTTCTAATAATGCCTCAAAATTACTCTCGCCATTTCTATCAACAAATAGAACACCATCTTCATACTTCAAATAATTACCGATATTTCCTTCAGTCTGACGGCCATCCAATAACTGTAGAAGATCAATTTTATCGCCTTCTTCAACATTGAAATCACTCCATTTGTCTAAGCCATTGCCACCATTACCACCACGATCGTCAATCAGATTAGTGTAAATAACAGTATCAGCACCTGCTCCCATCATAAATGTATCATTAGCACTAGAGCTCACTGCAATATCACTCCAAGCAGAAGCTGTAATATTCTTACCAACATTTATTTCTAAAGTTGCAGTTTCTTGAGTACCTACTTTAGAAGTTGTGACGTAAGTAAAGGTATCTGTTCCATAAATGCCACCTTTAGCCGTATAAGTATATGAGCCATCTTTTAGTACAACCAATGTGCCATAATTACCTTCAATAGAAATAGAGTTTGCACCTTTACTGCTATTAGCAGTACCAACATACAAATCTTTATTACCAAGACTCAAAATATCTAACTGATCTTTCCCTTTATCATTTTCAAGCAACTGCCCAATAACTGGTGTTACAACATCATTGGAATACTTATCTAAACTAATTACATCAGTAACAATATCAACTTTCTCAATAGTTCCATCTACCGATGTAATCGTTAATTGATAATTTCCTGCAGGTAAATTTTGAACGTTGTGGCTTAAAATCACATCTTTTCCGATAGGTGCTGTAAAAACCCACTCTTGATTCGTCGTCGTATTTTTCAATACATAACCCACAGTGACATCTTTCTTACCAATAATAACGACGGAATCAGAAGAAGTTTTAACCTCTATCTTAAAGTTTTGGCCAATTTGGTTTTCTTTAATCTCAAAAGATTTGGATACTGATTTACCATAATTCTCCAATAGTACATCTCTATCATGGAACTCTATTGTAGACTTCTCATTATTTACATTAACGCTAACTGTATTAAAATCATCTTCCGCAGTATGTGTACCAATTTTGATATTTAAACTATCAATAACAGTTTTTCCTGCTACATCTTGTGAGACTAATTGGAAGCTATCCACTTGACCATATGGTGGTTTCCAGTCTTCAGATGCATCTACTGGTTTCACTAAATCATAAGTATATGTTCCATCAGCATTAATGGTTAAAGTACCAAACTGACCTTGGACAACTGTTGATTGCCCTGGTTCAATTGCTTGATTACCTACTTTTAATAAAATAGTAGACTCATCCAGAACTGCATCACCCGAAACTGAGCCAGTAAAAGTAGTCACCTGATCATAATCATATACAATTTCATTTTTAATAGATAATGTACTTCCACTAACGATACCCGCTGCGCTTTTACCTTGCATCATAGCAACATAAGTACCTTCACCAAATTGAAGCGTCAAGTCTCCTTTTGGCGCTAGAGCACCACCAATTCCTAATAAATCTAATGGGATATTAAACCATTTATCCGCTCGATGTATTTCAACCAATTGATCTGTATGAATAGCCACCGATTTTGTAGACACCTTTAAGTTAGATACAATAACTAATTAATGAGGTGATTATATGAGTAGTA